>NZ_RZSN01000143.1:0-15736 GCF_003997315.1 Mesorhizobium sp. M1A.F.Ca.IN.020.04.1.1 | reverse complement strand
GGCGCGCTTGTCTACGCCATCGTTGGCGCCCTGGGCCTTGCCGCCGGTCCGGCTGCGGCGCTCGCGCTTGCAGCGACGATGCTTGTCACCGGCTGCCTGCACGAGGACGGGCTCTCCGATATCGCCGATGGACTCGGCGGCGGCCGGACGCGCGAGAAGAAGCTGGAGATCATGCGCGACAGCCGCATCGGCGCCTATGGCGCCGCGGCGCTCGGCATCTCGCTGCTCATCCGCTGGAGCGCGCTTTCGGAACTGGCCGGCCCTGGCCACATCTTCCTGGCGCTTTTGGCAGCGCACGCCGCTTCGCGCGGCCTGTTCGGCGCCTTCATGCATCTTCTGCCGCCGGCGCGCTCCGATGGGCTGTCGGCCGACGCGGGCTCGGTCACTGCCGAAACCGCCGTCGTTGGTGCCGCGCTCGGAGCCGTGGCGCTGTTGGCGCTCGGCCTCGGCGGCGCAATTGCCGCGGTGATCCTGCTTGGCCTGCTGTTTGCCGCCTTTCGTGCGCTCTGCCTCAGCCAGATCGGCGGCCAGACCGGCGATACGATCGGAGCGCTGCAGCAGCTCGGCGAGATCGCCGTGCTGCTTGTCGCTTCCGCTTGCCTTTCCTGATTCTTCTTTCGGAGACCTTACCCTCATGTCCCCTCAAACAACGTCGTTCAAATCGCTCGAAGACCTTCGCGCCGCCTGCCTCGATCTGTCCGCCGGCAGCGATACGGCCGCCGCCGCCGTTGCCCGTCGCCAGGACACGCTGACCAAGCCGCAGGGCAGCCTTGGCCGTTTGGAAACGATCGCCGCCTGGTTGGCCCGCTGGCAGGGCCGCGACATGCCGAAGCTCGACGCGGTCAAAGTCTTCGTGTTTGCCGGCAATCACGGCGTCACCGCGCAGGGCGTTTCGGCCTATCCTTCGGAAGTCACGGTGCAGATGGTGGCGAACTTTGCCGGCGGCGGTGCTGCCATCAACCAGCTCGCCCGCGTCGCCGGCGCCAGGCTCGACGTCATCCCGCTCGATCTCGATCATCCGACAGGCGATTTCACGCAAGCGCCGGCGATGGACGAGCAGACCTTCCTCGCCGCGGTCTCGGCCGGCTACGACGCCGTGACCAACGATCTCGACCTCGTCTGTTTCGGCGAGATGGGCATCGGCAACACCACGCCGGCAGCAGCGATCTCGGCCGCTCTTTTCGGCGGCGGCGCGGAAAAATGGACCGGCCGCGGCACCGGCGTCGATGATGCCGGATTGATCCGCAAGATCACCGCCATAGAGGCGGGCCTCAAGCGCCATGCCGATTCGCTTTCCGACCCGCTGAAGATCGCCGCCGCCCTTGGCGGACGCGAGCTTGCGGCGATCTTCGGCGCCACGCTGGCCGCGCGCAAGAACAACGTGCCGGTGTTGCTCGACGGCTTCGTCTGCACCGCCGCCGTCGCGCCGCTGGCAAGGCTGCACCCGACCGGGCTGGCGCACACCGTCGCCGCCCATGTCTCGGCCGAAGCCGGTCATCGCCGCCTGCTCGAAGCGCTGGGCCTGCCGCCGCTGCTCGACCTCGGCATGCGGCTCGGCGAAGGCTCCGGCGCCTGCCTTGCCGTCAACATCGTCCGCTCGGCGCTGGAGTGTCATACGAGAATGGCGAGTTTCGCGGAAGCCGGCGTTTCGGAAAAATAATCTTCCTTCAAAATTTCAACGCTGTTGAAATGACGAAATAACGTCGTCTTGATTGATTCGTGCGACAGAGATGTTTCACGGGAGATCGAACGATGTATTTGAAGGGCCTAATATTTGTTACGTTTCTTGCTGGGATGGCACTGCCGGCCCTTGCCCAAGATCAATATGTTCGCCCGCTTCGCCCCGGCGAAGACGGATCTGCCAGAATCCAATCGTCGATTTCGATGACCCTTCCGGTCAAGGACGACGAGGACGCAGCCGCCCAGCAGCAGGCCGCACTTCGCTCTTTCTACAAGGTCGCGGCCGTCAGTTGCGCCATGGTGGCCGAGACTGTCGCCGACACCTGCGAAATCACCGGCATGACAACTAACGTCAATGCCCGGGACCGCAATGTCGGCGGTTATGGCGGATCGCAGGTTACGGTGACCGGCCAGATCACGATGAAGGTCAAGTTCAAGGCCAGCTTGAGCAAGACAGCGCAGTAGGACTGGTGCCCATCTCGCTTGTTTTCTGGCCGCTTTATGGAAAGACTTTGGTGGGTGTGCACAGGATCGAACTGTGGACCCGCTGATTAAGAGTCAGCTGCTCTACCAACTGAGCTACACACCCACACCGCCGGGAATCCAGCGTCGGCGGCGCATATAGCCGCCGGTTTGAACGATGTCCAGCCCTGCCGGATCATTTCCAGACAAATCGCCGAATTGCCGCAGGTGTCACACAAAAATCTGGCCTTCCGCCACTTTGATCGCATGGCCTCCGATGCGCGCGGAGGCCAGTTTTCCGCCGTCGACATTGAGCTCGAGCCGGATGCGCGAGGGTCTCCCCATTTCCAGCCCCTGCTCGATCCAAAGCTGCGAGATCCCGTCGGTTGGACCGTCGAAATGCATGATGGCGCCGGCAAAGGCCGCCGCCGCGGAGCCGGTCGCCGGATCTTCGTAGGAGGGATTGCCCGGCACGATCATGCGCACATGGAAGGCGCTGTCGTGATGCACCGTCTCGCGGCAATAGACGTACGGGCTGGCGAAGGCCCATTCGCTCTTGCGCGGCGCGAGTTCGGACCATGCCTGGTTGTCCAGCCTGACTTTTGCGGCGGCTTCGAGGCCGGCAACCGGAATGGTGACGTAGGGCACGCCGGCCGACCAGAAGGAGACGCGGTGATTCTCGAAGCCGAGCTCATGCGGGCCAAGGCCAAGCGCGGCGCCGATCATTTCCGGTTCGGCGGCGAGTTCCAGCCGCTCAGGCAGTTTCGCCAAGTCGAATTCGGCGAAGGTAGCGCCATCATGCTTGCTGACCGCGCAACGCACGGGGCCGATGTTCTCCTCCAGCACAAAGATGCCAGTCGCTTCGCCAGCCTGCTCCGCAAGCGCGATAGCCGACCCAACCGTCGGATGGCCCGCGAACGGCATCTCATAATCGGGCGTGAAGATGCGTATACGGTTGCGATGCTTGGGATTTTCGGGCGGCAGCACGAACACCGTCTCGGACAGGTTGAATTCGCGCGCGATCGTTTGCATGGCGGCCGTATCCAGCCCCTCGCTGTCGAGCACCACCGCCAGCGGATTCCCGGCCAGCCGCTCGGTCGTAAACACGTCGTAAAGCAAGTAGTCGCGCGTCATTTGGAAAACCTTCCGCCTCGTCCCGAATTTCTGCTCGATCCCAACATGAGGGAAATTTAATTTGAAATTCGAACCTCAAGGCATGATTTGTTCACGGATAGGGACATCATTTGTCGTTATAGGGGTCCGTGGTGGACCAGCTTGTCAATCCGCCAAACGCAGAAACCGACACTTCCATCGAAACGGCCCTCGGGCTCGACCGCAAAGGCGTGAGCCGCAAGCGCCGCCGCTTCCGGCTCTACGCGCTGCTGGCGCTGGCTGTCGTGGCGGCCGCGATCGCCGGCTACCGCTGGAACGCCGTCTCGCCGCCCCGGATCGAATACACGACCGCGCCGGCGACGATTGCCGACCTGACCGTCAAGGTGTCGGCGACCGGCACGCTGCAGCCGCTGACGCAGGTCGACATCTCCAGCGAGCTTTCCGGCATCGTCCGCGCCGTCGCCGTCAACGAGAACCAGCAGGTCAAGAAGGGCGACGTGCTCGCGACGCTCGACACCGCCAAGCTCGAAGTCCAGATCGAGCGCGCCTCCGCCTCGGCAAAGGCGGCGGCGGCCGCCGTCGAGGATGCCAAGGTCACGCTGCAGGAAAACCAGAACGCGGTGGTCCGCGCGAGTGCCCTCACCAAGCGCGGCATGGCGACGGATCAATCGCTTGAGGCCGCGACCGCGACACGCGATCGCTCCAAGGCCGCGCTCGACAGCGCCGAGGCCAATCTCGCCATCGCCGAAGCTGATCTGAAGGCCCAGCAGACCGACCTTGCCAGGAGCACCATCTACGCGCCGATCGACGGCATCGTGCTCACGCGCTCCGTCGATCCGGGGCAGACGGTCGCTTCTTCGCTGCAGGCGCCGGTGCTGTTCGTCATCGCTGCCGACTTGCGGAACATGGAGCTGCAGGCGGCGGTGGACGAGGCCGATATCGGCCAGGTCAAGCCCGGCCAGCATGCCCGCTTCACCGTCGATGCTTTCCCGGACCGTCCCTTCGACGCCGAGATCCGCGACATCTCCTATGCCTCCGTCACCACCGACGGCGTCGTCACTTACAATGCACGGCTGGAAGTCGACAACGGCGAACTTCTGCTCAGGCCAGGCATGACCGCCACGGTCGCGGTGGTGACCCGGCAGGCCAAGGGCGTGCTCACCGTGCCGGCCACAGCCTTCCGTTACCGCCCGGCGCAACAGGCGGCCCGCGGCTGGAGCCTGCGCGACCTCTTTACCGGCCGCATGGGGCGCCCCAACCGGCAGCGCGAGGCGACGAAAGCGCCGATCGACGGGTCGCGCACGCTCTATGTGCTGGACAACGGACGGCCGCATGCCCTCAACGTCAGGATCGGCTCGACCGACGGTGAACTGACCGAGATCACGTCCGGCCTCGAGGAAGGCGCGGAGGTCATCACCGGCTCGCAGCAACGGAGCTGACCGTGTCCGCTCCCCTGCTCATCACCTTCGACAGTGTATGGAAGAGCTATGGCGAGGGCGAAGCGTGCGTGCACGCACTTGCCGGCGTCGATCTTGCCATCCGCAGAAGTGAGTTCGTCGCCATCATGGGACCGTCCGGCTCGGGCAAGTCGACGGCGATGAACATCATCGGCTGTCTCGACACGCCGACGGCCGGAACCTACCGCTTCATGGGCGTCGATGCCGGCCGGCTCGACCGCAACCGCCGCGCCCTGCTGCGCAACCTTTATGTCGGCTTCGTCTTCCAGGGCTACAATCTCCTGCCCCGCACCACGGCGGCGGAAAATGTCGAGCTGCCGCTGATCTATCGCGGCGTTTCCGCCCGCGAGCGCCGGGAGCTGGCCATGCAGGCGCTCGCCCAAGTCGGACTTGTCGGGCGCGAACATCACACGCCGGCCGAACTCTCGGGCGGCCAGCAACAGCGCGTGGCGATAGCGCGTGCCATCGTCACCAAACCGACTCTGCTTGTTGCCGACGAGCCCACCGGAAATCTCGACACCGCGCGCACGCACGAAATAATGGAATTGCTGACCAGGCTGAACGCCGAACTCGGCCTCACCATCGTCATGGTCACGCACGAAGCCGACGTCGCGGCATATGCCGGGCGCACGGTGCGCTTCCTCGACGGCCACGTCGCTTCAGATACAGCGAAAGCCGAGGCAGCATGATTTGGGAAACCGTCCGCCTTTCGCTGATTTCCATCCGCCGGAACGTGCTGCGCTCGTTCCTGACCCTGCTCGGCATCGTCATCGGCGTCGCCGCGGTCATCGCCATGCTCACCATCGGCTCCGGCACCACCGAGAAGGTCAAGGCCGACATCTCGAAACTCGGCAGCAACCTGCTCGTCGTCCGCTCGGGCCGTCCGGCAGGGCCTGGCGGCCCGGGCGGGCTCGACCAGGTCACCCGACCGCTGGCCACCAAGGACCTCGAAGCACTGGTTGCCCATCTCAGCGGCGCACGCGCCATCGCACCGGCGTCGCAAAAACAGGTGCGGGTCATCTTCGGCACGGAGAGCCTGACGTCGGGCGTTACCGGCACCGACAGCGCCTATCTCGACGCGCGCGACTGGAAGCTGGTGTCGGGCCGTCCCTTCAGCGATTCCGAGACGCGCGCCGGCGCCGGCGATCCGGAGGGCGAGACGATCCGCGTCAACCGCACCTCCTGCCGGATCATCGGCCTGCTCGAGCCGAAGGGTTACACCGGCTTTGGCCAGGATCAGGACAATGTCGTGCTGATGCCGCTGGCCGCCTACCAGCGGCGCATCGCCGGCAACCGCGACATCGACTCGATCTACATCGCCGCCGACGACAGGACGCCGACCACCGAACTGCAGCCGCGCGTCGAGGACATCCTGCGCGACACGCGCCGCATCACGCCGGACCGCGATGCCGATTTCTCGATCCGCGACATGACCCAGATCGCCGACGCCATGGCCAGCGCCACCACCACCATGACCGGCATGCTGGGTGCCGTCGCCGGCGTCAGCCTTCTGGTCGGCGGCATCGGCATCATGAACATCATGCTGGTATCGGTCACTGAGCGCACGCGCGAGATCGGCATCAGGCTGGCGATCGGTGCGCACGAAAAACACATCCTGATCCAGTTCCTGGTCGAGGCGACGGTGCTGTCGCTGCTTGGCGGCATCATCGGCATCCTGATCGGACTGGCGCTCGCAGGCCTGGCCTCGGTGACGCTGACGATACCCTTCGCGCCGAGCCCGGCGGTCATCCTGCTCGCCGTCGGTTTTTCGGCGCTGATCGGCATGGTGTTCGGCTTCTTCCCGGCATTGCGCGGCGCGAGGCTCGATCCGATCGAGGCGCTAAGGCACGAGTGAACCGCCGCGTCGTCGGCCCGTGACCGAGTCAGACCAGCTCGTTGGCGAAATGCCACTCGATCAGCGGCTTCATGTGCCCCATCAGCCCGACCGGCAGGTCGGTTGCGTTGCGGATGATGACCGGACCTTCGATCTCGGGCTGCGCTTCAGTTGCAACGAAGGCGCTGATGCGCCGCGCAAGCTCTTCCGCCGGCTCGGGAACGTGATAGCGGCGGAAGATCACCGTGCCGCTCGAAGTCGACAGCGCATAGTAGCGCTGTCCGCGGGCGGCGCCCGACAGATCGATCCCGGTTTCCTCGCCCACCTCGCGGATCATGTTGAAATCGATATCGACGACGCCGTCGCGGAAATCGATCGGCTCGAAGGAGCCGGCGGCGAAATAGACGCGGCCGGCGTTCACCGTGTGCGAGCCCATCCGGATCGCCACCAGCGCATTGTCGCCGGCAACCAGCACGGCGTGCGCATAGGCATGTTCGGCGCCGCTCAGCTCCCGGTTTTTGCGCCACAGCATGAAAGTCGAGTACTTCACCGCATGACAGCGACCGATGAGCCGGCTGTCGCGATAGCTCAGCGCTGAAAGCAACACCACGGTGCCGTCATATAGCGCCGGCTTCATCTCCATTTCGCGGCGCCAGTTTTCCGCGATCGCTGTCTGATTGTCGCGCTCGAACGGATGCGGGCTGGCAACGAGCCGTACGTCGACCGCGTCGACCGGCAAAATGACATTGCGCGGCAGGTCGAAGCTCACGGGCTCAGGCCATGTCCAGGTTGATCACCACCGGGCAATGGTCGGAGGCCTTCGGCCTGTCCCACCCGGCACGCGGAAAACGCTCTGCTTCCTGGCCAGGCGGAAAGATGGTGCGCCAAGGCTGACCGTTGCGGATGATCTCCGGAACCGCAGTGGCGTTCTTCGCCGCCAAGGCCTTCGACAGCAGGATATAGTCCAATTGGCACAAATGCCGCTCTTGCGGGCCGCGCGTGTGATAAAAACTCCAGCGGTCCATCTCGGGCCGCCGCTCGACGACATTTTCGCAAAAGCCGCCGGCGGTCAGAACGTTGATCGAGGACTGGGCTTCGTCGACGACGTGGAAGCGATAGCCGTCGAAGCTGTCGCCTTCGATCTTCACGCGCTGCCGATAATCATTCATGTCGCCGCAGATTGCCCAGCGCTTGTCGGCCGCATGGTCCTTGCCGAAGCGGTCCTCGATGATGCGGCGCACGGCCTGCGCCTCGGCGATGCGCAGTGGCATCGTCGCCTCGCGGCCATCGAGACCGTTGCGCGGCGAGCCCATTGACTTGAAATGCACGAGGTACAGCGTAAGCGGCACGCCGCCGACCGTTATGTCGATTTCCAGGCAGTCGCGCCGGAAGACGCGTTCGGTGGCCAGGTGCCCGAACGCCGCCAGTTCCGGCGTGAACAGTCCGAACTGCTCGAACGTGACATAGGCATGGCTGGTCATGCGCACGAATTCGATCGGCTGCCCCTGCGCGGTCTCGTTGCGCATCATCACGGCGACGTCGATGCCGCGGGAGTCGTTGCCGGCGGTGGTGTATTTCTGACGGTAGCCCTGCCCGATCATCTTGAAGAGATAGCCATATTCGAAGGCCTTCAGCCCCTCGATATTGTCCACCTCCTGCATGCAGATGACGTCGGCGCGTGTCGCGGCTATGGCGAGCGCGGTAAGCTGGCGGGTGTCATCGGACTGGGCGATGGCGCGCGCCTGTTCGAGCAGCCTGTATTCTGCTTCGCTCTGGATGTCGAACAGCGCCAGCGTTCGGTCCTCGTTGAGCTGGTTGCGATAGCCGGAGAAGTCGAACCTGTTCATCAGGTTCTCGACATTGAAGGTGGCGAGGCGCAGCGACATGGCCGAGACCTTTGCGCGCAAGCAATGGCGAACACAAGAGCATACGCACGCCCGTTATGGTTGACGGAACCTTTCTGTTCATCTTCCGTTCAGATGGAAAGTTCCATCAATAGGCCTATTCCCGAACGTTTTGGGCGTGGGGCCTTACTCGTGGAGAGTGAAATGAAACCGCTCTTGTCTTCCCTTGGATCCGGGCTTCTGGCCTTGGGTCTCTCCGCTGGGCTGACGGTGCCGTCGATTGCCGGCCCGGTCCTGCAGCCCGATATGTCGACCGTGACCAGCACGGCCGCATCCACCATTATCCCAGTTCGCGACAGCTGGGCCGGCGGCAACGACCGGCGGCAGATGTATGACTGGCGCTGGCGGCGCGGCGGTGACTGGCGCGGCCGCGATTTTAGATGGCGTGGCGGCGACTTCCGCGCACGTCATTTCTCCCGCAACTGGGATGGAGATCGCAATTGGCGCTGGCGGCATCATCGCCATCATCGCCATCGCCACTTCGACAGCGGGGGCGCGGCCATCCTTGGGCTCGGCCTAGGCCTCGGCCTCGGCAGCCTCGCCTACAACAATTTCTACAATCCCTATTATTACGATCCCTATCCGCGCTACTATCAGCCGCGGCGCATTTACCGGACCGAGCGGCTTTCCAGGGCCCATGTCCAATGGTGCCACGACCGCTACCGGTCCTATCGGGCCTGGGACAACACGTTCCAGCCCTATAACGGCCCGCGCCGGCAGTGCATTTCGCCCTATATCTGAGCCCCTCGGCACGAAGCTCAACGGCGCCCGGCGGGCGCCGTTTCTTTTTGTCAGGGCGCGCCCGACGGCGACGCGATAACCTTAAATTTAGCAGATGCGTCTATCCGTGATGCGGTGCCCCATATGACAATCGCCAAGCTGCGATCCGCTAGGACGACTTCGCCATGACCGAGAACGAGTTGAGAGGCAAGCGCCGGCAACGCGTGCTGAAGGGCGCGGCGATCCTGACCGGCATCAACAATTCCGGGGTCATGTGCACGGTGCGCAACATGCATCCTGGCGGCGCCGAACTGAAGCTGCCTATCGAGGCGCATGTGCCCGACGAATTCCTGCTTTACGTGACGAAGGACCGGATCGGCTACAAGGCGATCGTCCGCTGGCGCCGCGACGACCGCATCGGCGTGGAATTCGCGGGCACCGAGCCGAAGCCGCATTGGCATTACGGCTGAGCGTGAGAGAAGCCGGCGGATCGCTCCGCCGGCTTTCACGAAGCATGAATAGACCGAATTAATTTTTCGCCTTGTCGACCAGCTTGTTCTTGGCGATCCACGGCATCATCGCGCGCAGCTTCGCGCCAACCTCTTCGATCTGATGACTGTCGTTGTTGCGGCGGATGCCCTTGAAGCGTGACAGGCCGGCGCGATATTCCTGCATCCATTCCGAGGTGAACTTGCCGGTCTGGATGTCCTTCAGGATGCGCTTCATCTCGGCCTTGGTGTCGGCCGTGATGATACGCGGACCGGAGACATATTCGCCCCATTCGGCGGTATTCGAGATCGAGTAGTTCATGTTGGCGATGCCGCCCTCATAGATGAGGTCGACGATCAGCTTCACCTCGTGCAGACACTCGAAGTAAGCCATCTCCGGCGCGTAGCCGGCTTCCACCAGCGTCTCGAAGCCGGCGCGGATCAGCTCGACCAGGCCGCCGCACAGCACCACCTGCTCGCCGAACAGATCGGTCTCGCATTCCTCGCGGAAATTGGTCTCGATGATGCCGGAACGGCCGCCGCCGACGCCGCAGGCATAGGAGAGCGCGAGGTCGAGCGCATTGCCCGAGGCGTCCTGGTTGACGGCAACCAGGCACGGCACGCCGCCGCCCTTCTGATATTCGCCGCGCACGGTATGGCCAGGGCCCTTCGGCGCGATCATGACCACGTCGACCGAAGCCTTCGGCTCGATCAGGCCGAAATGCACATTGAGGCCGTGCGCGAAGGCGATGGCTGCGCCGTCGCGGATGTTCGGCGCGATCTCTGATCTGTAGATGTCGGCCTGCAATTCGTCGGGCGTTGCCATCATCATCAGGTCTGCCCACTTGGCGGCATCCGCCACGCTCATCACCTTCAGCCCGTCGGCCTCGACCTTGTTGGCGGTCGCCGAGCCGGCCTTCAGGCCGATGGCGATCTCCTTGACGCCGGAATCCTTGAGGTTGAGCGCATGCGCCCGGCCCTGGCTGCCATAGCCGATGATAGCGACCTTCTTACCCTTGATCAGATTGAGATCGGCGTCACGATCGTAATAGACACGCATTTCGTCTTCCTTCCCGTTTTTGAAGATCAGAGCATGATGCCGAAAAGTGTGAAGCGGTTTTCGGACGACATCATGCTCTATCTCTTGAATTTGGAGCCGGATTCAGATTTCAGGTCGACTTGACCTGAAATCATCCGGCTCCGGGGCCTTGCGGCCGGTTGTTTGCTCTCCCGGTCCTTGAGCCGTAAAGAGCGAGAAACTGCTGCGTCGCGCGGGCGGCATCGCCGCCGATCGTCGCCTCGGTCAATTGCAGCCGGTCGCCGAGCAGAAGCCGCATCTGCACGTCGCGGCCGACCAGACCGAAAAACGTCCGGAACGCCGTCTCGGCGTCCTCTAAGTCGAGCAGCCCGGCCTCGCGTCCCGCTTCGAGCACGGGCTTCAGACGCCTGGCCAGCGCGAAACGCCCATTCTGCAGCACGATCGCGCCAAGGTCATCCTTCCCGGAGCCGGCATGGCCGACCGCGACACGGTTCAGCGCGATAGACGTATCGCTGGAGATGACCCTCAGCCAGTCGGCAGCGAAGCGTTCGAGGCTTGCGGTCAGCCAAGCGAGGTCGAGGCCTTTGCGGTCGACCGGCGCCACGCGCACTTTCGAGGCCTGCCATTGCACCGTCGCCGTCAGCAGCCCGTCGCGGTCGCCGAACCATTTGTAGAGTGTTTCCTTGGAGCAGCTTGCCCGCCGCGCCACCGCGGTCATGGTCAGGTTGTCGCCCTCTTCGACCAATAGGCGAAGTGCTGCGTCCAGAACGGCCTGCTGCCGCTCGGTGAGCGTTTCGCTGCTGTCGGTGTCGGCGGCGGCTTGCAACACGTTTTCACCCGTTCCCGGTCGCTCTCTAATGCGTACCGTACGTTACGGTTCGGTTTATTGCGCATTCGGGTTTCCAACGCAAGAGGCTGCGGCGAAAAAAAGCTGACGGTACGCACAAACAGTCGTGAGCTAATCGCCGGCCGGTGGCTCGCGCAGCCGCCCGAGCAGTGCAGCCAGCGTTTCCAGCTCCTTGGCGGAAAGCTTGTCGCTCATCAGCTCGGCAATGGACGCGCCATAGACCGCCCAGATGCGGCGGCGCATCTCCCGGCCGTTTGCCGTGATGCGCACTGTCTGGCCACGGCCGTCATCCGAGACAGGCAGCTTTTCCAGCAGGCCATCCGCTTCCAGCCGGGCCAGCAGTCGCGACACGTTGTACTGCGCCAACAGAACGCGATCGATCAGCTCGAACGGCCGCAAGCCGCCCTCGCCCGCCTCGGCAAGCTCGTGCAACACGTCGTACCAGGCGAGCGGCGGCAAGCCGCCGGCTTTCAGGACATACTCGGTCTTTTCGACCAGCTGGCGCGACACGCGCATCAGGCGGCCCCAGGCTATGACGGCCTCGGGCGGAGGAGATTTTCTCGTCATCGAGGAACTTTATTCGATAGATGCATTTGCATCAAGCTTGACGGTCGATGCAAATGCATTCATATAGATGCAATTGCATCGATAAGGAGTTCCCGATGAAACATGAGATCTGCAAAGTGGCCGACATCCCGCAGACCGGCAGCCTGATCGCGCCTTTCTTCGGCCGCGAGATCCACGTCTGGCGCAGCGGCGAGCGTGTCCGTGCCGCGGCCAATGCCTGCCTGCATTTCGGCGGGCCACTCGACTGCAAGGACGGCGCCTTCATCTGCCAGTGGCACGGCGCCCGCTTCGACATGCAAAGCGGCGAGCGCCTCGTAGGCCCGGCGCCGAAGGGCTCGCGGCTGATGTTCCTGTCGACCCGCGTCGAGGACGGCGCGCTGAACTATGTCTGGGGAGAATAAGATGACGGCCAAACTCACCCTCGTCAGTCATCACCTTTGCCCCTACGTCCAGCGTGCGGCAATCGCCCTCGCCGAGAAAGGCGTGCCGTTCGAGCGCGTCAATGTCGACCTTGCCAGCAAGCCCGACTGGTTCAAGGCTATCTCGCCGCTCGGCAAGGTACCGCTGCTCTGCGTTCGAAACGGCAGCAAGGAGGAGATCATTTTCGAATCCGCCGTCATTCTCGAATTCCTCGAGGAGACGCAGGCCAATCCGTTGCACCCGGCCGATCCGCTCATGCGGGCCAGGCACCGCTCCTGGGTCGAATTCGGTTCGGCCATCCTCAACGCCATCGGGCGCTTCTATTCCGCCGCCGATGAGGCCTGCTTCCTCAAGGAAAGCAGCGGCTTGTCGGAACTGTTTGAGCGTGTCGAGGCGGAACTGTCGGCAAGGCGGAGCGGTCCGTGGTTCGCCGGGAAGCGCTTCTCGCTGGTCGACGCCGTCTACGGGCCGATCTTTCGCTACTTCGACACGTTCGACGAGATCGGCGCTAGCGGCATCCTGGACGGTAAGCCTCTCGTCCAGGCCTGGCGCACGGCGTTGAGCGACCGGCAATCGGTGAAGGAGGCTGTCAGTCCGGACTATCCGCTGCGGCTGCACGCCTTCCTGCGGGCAAAGGCATCTTATCTATCGCGGATGATCCGGCTGCAGGCCATTGCGATTCCGCAAGCCCGATCGGCCTGAACGGATCGATCACCGTTCCCGCGACCATGGCGGCGAGCAACTGCGCCACCGGCGCAAGCGGCGCTTTGACGCTTGTATCGGGGAAGGAAAGGCTCAGGCCTGCGCGGCATCGAAGGCGACGCGCGCCTCACGAACGGCATCGTGGTTGAGCTCGGCCCATTGGATCAGCATCTGCAACGGCGCAAACATCGAGCGGCCGAGGTCGGTGAGGCTGTATTCGACGCTCGGCGGCTTGGTCGGAAACACTTCGCGATGCACATAGCCGTCTCGCTGCAGGTCGTAGAGCGTCTGCGTCAGCATACGCTGCGAAATGTCGGGCACCAGGCGGCGCAACTCCCCGAACCGGTACGGCTTCTCGGCCAATGCCATGACCAGCAGCGAGCTCCATTTGCCGCTGATGCCCTGGATCACATCGCGGACCGGGCAGTCGGCGAAATTGCCGCCGCCGGTCATGGCTTTGTAGACCTCGAGCTTCGATTTCAGACTGAAGATCTTGCTGTCCATCGCGACATCCATTGATCGAAGCGGCGACCCGCCGGTGGTTCCCCGGCTGTGCCTACCTCCCGGAAAACTGCCTTCTTTACGGCCCCTGGTCAATTCTTATTTTAGTTCTGGTCTCTTTTTGAGACCATCGTTCAGACCCCTTCGACGCAAATTTCAGGAACTTCCCATGACCGAAACTCTCCTCGTCACCGGCGCTTCCGGCCATCTCGGCCGCGCCGTGATCAACCATCTGCTCGATGCGCAGAAAGTCGCGCCGGCAAATATCATCGCAACCACGCGCAATCCCGAAAATCTCGGCGACCTGGCAGCCCTCGGCATTGTCGTCAGGCCGGCCGATTTCGACGATCCGGCCTCGCTGGAGCGCGCGTTCAAAGGCGCCGACCGAGTGCTGATCGTCTCGACCGGTGAGCTCGACCTGAAGAGCGACCGGCGCCTCAAGCAGCATCAGGCCGCGGTGGCCGCAGCCAAGGCGGCAAGCGTCTCGCACCTCCTCTACACCTCGATGCCCAATCCCGAGCCGGTCTCGCCGGTGCTGTTTGCCGGCGACCACTACGGCACCGAGCAGGCCATCAAGGCGAGCGGCATTGCCTACACCATCTTCCGCAACGGCTGGTACCAGGAGAACCTTTTCATGGCGCTGCCGCACGCCATTTCGTCGGGCAAGTGGTACACCTCGGCCGGTGACGGTCGGATCGCGCACGCCGCGCGCGACGACATGGCCGCCGCGATCGCCGCGAGCCTCGCTTCCGGCTCGACGGAGAGCCGCGTCTACACGCTGACCGGCCCGCATGCCTACACGACTAACGAAATTGCCGCTCTGGTGAGCGAAGTCACTGGCAAGCCGCTGGAAGTTATCCAATTACCTGACGAGGCTTTGACCGAGGGCGTCAAGGCGGCCGGCCTTCCCGAGGACTTTGCGCGCATTGTCGTATCCTTCGACGCCAACACACGCTCCGGCCGTATCGGCATGGTAACCGACGCTATCGAGACGTTGTCGGGCCGCAAGCCGAAGACGCTGAAGCAGTTCCTGGAAGGGAACAAAGCCGCACTGCTTGGCTGAACCGTTGCGCCTGGGGGGGTACTCTCCCGGGCGCGTCACCTCGACTTTTTGAGCAATCCGAGCCGGACCAGGCTTTCGCCGGTGGCGACGAGCGCTTCTTCGCGCGATCGCGGCGCCCAGCCGAGCATGCGCATGGCCTTGGCCCCGGTTGCGTTTCTGGCCTTGCCCAGTTCCGTCACGATCTGGGCTGCTTGCCCGTCGAACAGTCCGACGGTCCGGACCAGCCAGTCCGGCAGCATTCTCGTCGTAACGCGCGACGCAACGCTGCCCAGCCGCGATTTCAACGTTTGTGCGATCCCCAGCGTCGTCATGAAATCGCCGCTGATGGCGAGGAACCGCTCCCCCTTGGCGGCGGGACTGGTCATGGCGCGCAGATGCAGATCCGCCACGTCCCGCACGTCGACCACACCGAACACCATGCGCGGCAGACCCGGCATCTCGCCGTCCAGCAAGCGCTTGATGAAGTCCGTCGAGGTCGAATGATCCGGCCCCAGGACCGGCCCAAAAATCCCGACCGGATTGACGACCGTCAGTTCCAGCGCTCCGCCCTGGCTGCCAATGAAATCCCAGGCCGCACGTTCCGCCTGCGTTTTCGACTTCACATAGGCGCTCACCTTGGCCGCCAAGTTGGTCCAGTTCTCTTCCGTGAACGGACTGCCCGGAATTGGCGTCTGGCCATAGCCGATGGCGGCAAAGGACGAGGTGAGCACCACCCGTTTGACGCCCGCATCGCGCGCGGCCCGCAGCACACGCAACGCACCCTCGCGCGCAGGAACGATCAGATCGTCCTCGTGTTTCGGCACGCCCGGCGGGAACGGCGAGGCGACATGAAGAACGTACTGGCATCCCGCGACCGCTTCCGGCCAGCCGGCGTCTGTCGTCAGATCGGCGTAGGCGAAGGAAAGCGCATCGCCCGGCTCGGCACCGCCGACCCTCAGC
>NZ_RZSN01000142.1:0-15817 GCF_003997315.1 Mesorhizobium sp. M1A.F.Ca.IN.020.04.1.1 | reverse complement strand
ATCGAGCGCGATTTTTGCGCCGCCCTTGGCGAGGTTGGCGACCGCCGCTTCGAATTCGCCTGGATCGTGCGGATCGGCAAGCTGGGTGAGATAGGCCGCGACCTGGCGCGAAAATTTGCGCTGGTCCATAAAGAGTTGATGCTTGCCGTCGGCGGCAAGAATGGCGAAGCCGAGCGCCAGCGGCGTATGCGCCACATCACCGCCGCGGATGTTGAAGGCCCAGGCGATGGAAGAAGGGTCGGTGAGCACGGCGTGCGTCGCGCCCTCCTTTTCGATCGCGCCCGCCAGCCGCGCCAGCTTGTCCTTGGCGAGCTCGCCGGCGAAGGCGATCGGGTGGAGTTCCACCGGTGCGCGCGGCGGCTCGGGCTGATCTTCCCAGATGATGTCGATCGGATTCTTGTCGAGCGGCACCAGTTTCGCGCCGGACTGCTCGGCCGAGGCTTTCAATGCCTTGATCTCGCCGATCGTGTGCAGCCAAGGGTCGAAGCCGAGCCTGGCCCCTTTGCCGAGATTGTCCTTGATCCAGGAGGCCGGCGGATTGTCGACGAGGCTCTCGACGGTGAAGATCGAAAGATCGACCTCATTGCGTACCTGCAGCGTGTAGCGGCCGTCAACGAAGATGAAGGCGCGGTCGCGCAGGATGATGGCGACGCCGGCTGAGCCGGAAAAGCCGGTCAGCCATTTCAGCCGGGCCGAGCGGTCGGCGACATATTCGCCCTGATGCTCGTCGGCGCGCGGCACCATGAAGCCGTCCAGCTTGTTCTCGGCCAGCCATTGGCGCAGCGTCGCCACGCGCGGCTTGCCGATAGCCGGATCGCCGGCGGAATCAAAGGTCTGGAACATTTTGCCGCATCTCCTGGAATGGCTCGCGCGACCGTAGCGCAAGGTCTTCGAAACCGGAATCGATTTCGACAGGGCCAGTCTTGAACGATCCGGTTTTCAGCGCTTGAGGTGGATGGTCACCCAGCCCTCGCGGTGCAAGGTGCGGACGTGGCGGAAGCTTTGGCCGACATAGGCCGAGATCACCGCATCGCGCTGACGGTCGAGAATGCCGGAGAGCACCAGCGAGCCGCCGAGCTTGATGTGCCTGGCCATCTCGGGCGCCAACCGCATCAGCGGGCGCGCCAGGATATTGGCGACGATGAGGTCGAAGGGCGCGCGCCTAGAGAAGATCGGATGGTGGAAGCCGGGCGCCGTCACCGTCTCGACAAGCGCCTTCACTCGGTTCAGTCGCGCATTGGTCGCAGCGACGCGAACGGCCACCGGATCGATGTCGGTCGCCAGCACCGGGATGTGCGCGAGCTTGGCCAGCGCTATCGCCAGCACGGCACTGCCGGTGCCGAGGTCGAGCGCGTTGCCGGGGCGTTCGCGCAGCACCACCTGTTCCAGCAGTTCGAGGCAGCCGGCCGTGGTGCCGTGATGGCCGGTGCCGAAGGCAAGACCCGCCTCGATCTCAATGGCGAGGTCACCGCTGCGGCGCTTGTCGCGATCATGCGCGCCGTGGACAAAGAAACGCCCGGCGCGGACCGGCTTCAGTCCTTCGAGCGAGCGTGCAACCCAGTCGATGTCGGGGAGCGCCTCGCGCTCGACCTGCTTCGGCAGGGCCAGGTCCGCGAGTATGCCGTTGATCCGGACTGCGACGGCATCGACATCGCCATCGGCATAGAGCGACACTTCGTGGATGTCATTGGCCTCGTCGACCTCCAGCAGGGCAAGCGGCAGGCCTTCGTCCTCGAAAGCTGCATCAAGCGCCGCGAAGATGCGGTCAGCCTCGGCCTTGCCCGCCGTGAAATGGAACCTGGTCTGCCCCATCAGGGCGACTCATGTTTGAGCGTGATCATTTCCGAGAACCGGTTCCACTTGTTGCTACGCAAACCTTCGGTTCGGGATCACGCCTGGCCGCCTGCTGCGAGCCGCTTCAGCTTCGCAATAGCCGTGTCGGCGCTTTCGCCATAGGCGATGGTGCCGGCGAACTCGCCCTTGGCGTTGAGGAGCAGCACGGAGGCCGTGTGGTCCATCGTGTAATCGCCGTCGCCGGTGTCGACCTTCTTCCAGTAGATGCCGAAGGCCTTGGCCATTGCATGCACCTTGTCCGGATCGCCGGTGATGCCGGTGATGCGGTCGGAGAAATTGCCGACGTAGGAATTGATGATCTGCGGCGTGTCCCGCTCCGGGTCGACCGTGACGAAGTAGGCGTTGAGGTTCTTGCCGCTGTCGCCCATCGTCTTCAGCCAGCCGGCCATTTCGAACAGCGTTGTCGGGCAGACTTCCGGACAATGAGTGAAGCCGAAGAAGACGACGCTTGGGTGGCCCCGGAACGCGGCCTCGGTGATCGGCGCGCTCTTCTGGTCGATCAGTGTGAACGGTGCGCCGTAGGGCTGGCCGCCATAATGGCCGCGATACCAGTCGAAAGTGAGCCAGCCGATGCCCGCCGCCATCAGGACGAGGATGCCGACCAGAATTGAGCGCATCATCAGAAACTATCCGTTGCGATCGTCGCGGCCCGGCGGATCCGGCGCGAGCCTGTTCGGCGACAGTCTTAGCGGTTTGGCGGCGCGCGCGCAAAGAGGTCGCGTTGCCGCAACCACGAGACCTGCCGCCTCCGTCGCGACGATCATCGAATGGCTTGCAAATGCCATTGTCCTGTCCCACCTGACATCGGCTAAACGCAAAACCCGAGGAGGCTTCCTTGCGAAAACTGATCGGCTTGATTGCCGCCTGCATTGCCCTCGGCGCCGGCGCAGCGATGGCGGACGAGGTCGGCAAGGTCGGCGTCGACTGGGTCGGCAACGACATCATGATCGATGCGATCAAGGATCCAAAGGTCGACGGCGTCACCTGCCACGTCGCCTATTTCGACCGCAGCATCATCGATCGGCTGCACAAGGGCAACTGGTTCGAAGATCCGTCGGACTCGTCGATCTCCTGCCGCCAGACCGGGCCGATCACCATCGGCGACATCGACATGAGCGAGCGCGGCGAAGAGGTGTTCAAGCAGGGCCTCAGCCTGATCTGGAAGAAACAGGTGGTGAACCGCATCTACGACAAGAAGAACGAGACGCTGATCTATCTCTCGCATTCGCGCCAGGTCCAGAACGGCTCGGCGAAGATGTCGGTCACGACCGTGCCGCTCTATGGCCAGAACGTCGTGTGGACCAAGGGCAAGCCGCAATTAGGCTCCGATCCGCCCGGATGATTGGTCCCGCTTGCCGGGGCAATCGCTCGGGCGTAAAGCCGCGCCATGGACCGTCCTGAACATCTCGTTGCGAAGGATCCCGAGCCGCGCATCCATCCGACCGCGGAGTTGAAGGGGTGCAAGCTTGGCCGCTGTGCATCGATCGGCGAGCGGGTGATCCTGCGCGACGTGACGGTCGGCGATTTTTCCTATTTCGAGCGTCATTCGGAAGCGATCTACACGACGATCGGCAAGTTCTGCTCGATTGCCGCCAACAGCCGCATCAACGCGCTCGAGCATCCGATCGAGCGGCTGACCCAGCACAAAGCGAGCTACCGGCCCAACGAATATTTCCGCTGGCTTGGCGTCGACGCGGCATTTCGAGAGCGGCGGCAGGCAAAGCCGGTCAGCATCGGGCACGATGTCTGGATCGGCCATGGCGCCGTCATCATGCCAGGCATCACGATCGGCAATGGCGCCGTCATCGGTGCCAACGCGGCGGTGACGCATGACGTGCCGCCTTACGCTGTCGTCGCCGGCGTTCCGGCCAAACCCTTGCGCCAGCGCTTTAGCGCCGACGTGGCGGCGCGCATTGAAGACCTCGCCTGGTGGGACTGGACGCCGGAAAAACTCGCCAGGGCGATCCCGGACATGCAGTCGTTGCCGATCGAGGCCTTCCTCGATCGTTGGGAAAACGCCGCGACCTGAACCCGTGAAGCGCGGCCCTTCCGCCATGCGGGGGTGGCCCGGCGGAAGGGGCCGGAGGTAAGCCGCCGTGAAGCGGAACGAGCAGGCTTTTCGACCTGCACCGGCACCATGGCAACAACGCATAAGGTGTTTTTTCGTCGTCATGCGCCTCTCGCGTGTATGCGATTGCAGGCGGAAAATCGGGCCGGCGGGAACCGGAGAGGCCTGCCCTTGTTTCTCTCGAAATGCCGCGCTCTTGCGTTTTGTGAGGACTGGATGATCGAAAAGCTTTTCACCAAGGTTGCCAATTGGGTGGCTCACCTGGCCGGTATGCCTTTGACTTTTGCCGTCTGCGTTCTGATCGTGGTGATCTGGGCGGCGACTGGCCCGGTCTTCGGCTTCTCCGATACCTGGCAACTGGTGATCAACACGGGGACAACCATCATCACCTTCCTGATGGTGTTCCTGATCCAGAACACGCAGAACCGCGATGGCGCCGCAATCCAGACCAAGCTCGACGAGTTGATTCGCGTCAGCGAGGCCCACAACCATTTCATCGGCATCGAGCACCTGACGGAATCGGAGGTCGAGGAGATCCGCGCCAAATGCGAAGCGGCGGCAAAACGGCACGACCGCAAGATCGCCGAAACAGCGGCCAAGCAGGCTATGACGATAAAAAACGGTTCCGGGCGCGACCGCAAGATCGCTGAGGCGGCCGCCAAGAAGACCGTGCCAGGGAAGGCAAGCTCCAAGAAGAAGGCGCCGCCTGAACGGCCCGTCAGCGGTTCATAAAGGCGGCGAAAGCGTCCTTGTGATCCGGATGCCAGCGCGACAAAGCTGGGCGGTTTTCGATGATGTCGCCGATCGCCCAGGCCATGCGCTTTTCATCCATGGGCCGAGCGACCTCGTTGTCCGGGCAAAGGATGTAGAAGTCGTCCTGCTTGAGCGATGCCAGCATGAAATCGATCACCTGCTCGCCCGTCCAGGCGCCGGCCGGCTTTTCCGTCGCGCCCTCGGTCAGGCCGGTATAGGTGAAGCCGGGGATGAGCAAATGCGCGGAAAGCTTCGCTCCAGGCTCGTTGCGCAGCGCATGGGCCAGGCCCTCGGTGAAGGTCTTCACGCCCGCCTTGGAGACGTTGTAGGCGAGATTGCCGGGCGGCGTGGTGATGCCTTGCTTGGATCCGGTGTTGATGATCAGGCCGGGCTCGCCCGCAGCCAGCATGCGCGGCGCAAAGGCCTCGACACCATGCACGACGCCCCAGAAATTGATGTCCAGCAGCCGTTTCCAGGCTTCACGGTTTTCCCACGGCTTGCCGGGATTGTTGCCGACGCCGGCATTGTTCATCAGCACCGAAACCGCACCGAATGCACCGTAGGTGAGTTCCGCGAGCCGGTCGACTTCGTCGGCCTTGGAGACATCGGTGGGGATAGGGAGAACGGCATCGTCCCCGGCAATGACGGCGACCGCCTGCCGGGCCTGGTCGAGGCGCACGCCGCCTATGTCGGCAAGCACGGTCTTCATGCCCATGGCCGCGAAGCGCTTCGCGGCGGCCAGGCCTATGCCGCTGGCGCCGCCGGTGATGACGGCGACATTGCCGGAGGCGAAAGCGGGCAGGGCGGTCTGGATTTCGGCGTCGCTGGTCATGGTTGATGTCCTTATTCCGGGTCGAGCCGAACTTAACGCCGGTCAGGGGCGAGGCAAGCCTTGATCGCTGCAATGATCGACGGCGGTACCGCCAATGGGTGGACCGCAGCAGCTTGCCCCGCGCATGCTGCCGGAAAAGGAGTTCGGCATTGACCGATTGGATCGGAATCCTGAAGGAGCAGACCGCCACCGGCGAACAGATGGGCCGGGATGTGCCGAAGATGCTCGCCAACCCCGATATCAGCGAGGCGCAGGTCAAGACCCTGTTTTCGGCACTGGAGCAACAGGCGGACTTCGCGGAAAAGCTGCGCCTGGCGCTGGAGAAGTTCGGCCCTGACTTTCCCGTCATCAAGGCCGCAGAGCGGCTGGAAGAGCGCTATGCCGACCTTGCCGCCTCGGCGGCCGAAAAACTGAAAGCGATGCGGGAGTAAGAATCCGCTATTTTTCCACGAGCCGCTCGAACAGCCTGTCCGGCGTAAACCAGGTAATCGCAACTAGTTTGCGGCGAGACTGTTCCCCGACAGGCCGGGCAGGGTAACCTGATAGACCAGGAAGGTGGTGTCGACATCGGCGCCATCCTCGGCCTTGTACGGGGCACCGACCTGGAAGCCGTCCTGGGTGAGAAAGTCGTTGTCGTTGGCGACGAACAGGAAATAGTCGTCGGGCAGCTTCGGGTCCAGCACGCTCACCAGCGACATCGCCTCCCACTTCTCCGAGAGGTTGTTCCTGTCGTTCGGCGCGCCGTTGTGCAAGCCGAAACGGCCGAGTTCGCCCTTGTCGTTGATGTCGATGAACGAGGTGAGCTTGGCCGGCGTCACCGACGGATCGAGCACGCCTTTCGGCGCAACCGGCTTGTCGGCGGCGTCGAACGGGCCGTTGGCGATATCGGTGGCGGCGGAAAGGTCGACGATCTGGATCTTGCGGTAGACCGACTCGGCCTCCTTCAGCCCCTGGCCGTTGCCGCTGTCGCGTGCCAGCATCAAAAAGCTCTTGTCGGACAGCGCCACGATCTCGCTCTGCGCGGCCACCTTGGCCTTGCCCTTGGCGTCCTTGAACACCGGCAGCGGTACGACATATTCGTGCGCCAGCTTGAGGTGGGCGAGGTCGGAGGCGTCATAGACCAGCGCGCGGGTGTTCCGGCGGGTCGAGCCGGAATCGCCGCCATCCTGGCGCGGCGCCGACTGCAGCACGGCGATCAGGAACTTGCCGTCCGGCGTCATCGACATGCCTTCGAGGCCTTGATTGTTCTGGCGGCCAGTCTCGGGATCCTTGGGATCCGGCTCGGCGGCACCCGGGCCAGGATTGTCGGAAGCGAAGTTCGGCTTGCCATGGCGCATCGGCACCAGGGCCGCCGGCGGCTGCGTCGCCGACATCAGGCTGCCGTCGGCCGAAAAGCGATAGATGTTGGGGCCATATTCGTCGGAAATGAACATGATGCCGTCGGGCAGGCGCACGACCGCCTCGTCGTCGAGCGAAAGCTTGCCGTTGTCGGCCTGCGGCAGGATCGGCATGTCGCCGGCAGCGGGGCGCACGCCGTTGAGCGGATCGAGGCCGGTGGCGTCGGCGCCGTTGTCGTCGGTCAGGAGCATCGTGTCGACGAGCGTTGCCTTGACGCCCGACTGTTCCTGGCCGGCGGCGGGCGCAGCACCCGGAGCGGTCGGGGTCAGCTCGATTGCAATGGTGTTCAAGCGGGGCCGGTAGTCGGTGGTGCCGGCGACGTTGTAGCCGCGGTCCGGCAGCAGCCAGAGCGAGCCTTTGTAGCCGGCGCCGTCACGCGCCCAGCTCTTGGCGTCGATCGCCATGCCGGAGCCCGAACCAAAGGTCTCGCCGAACTTGTCCTTCTGGCTGGCGGGGATGCGGCCAACGCCGACCAGCCCCTTGTTGACATAGCCAACACCCTCGGCGAGCGCAGGGCTCAGCACGGTGAACAGGGCGATTGCCGCGCCAAGCGCGACGGTTCGGTTGAGGTGCTTCATGATGTCGCCATGTGACGAGCAGAGCCGGAATGGTGTCACATCGGGTCTAGGACGCGAACATGATACTTGCGTGACAGGAGTGGGGCTCCTTCCTTCTCCCCATGTGGGAGAAGGTGGATCGGCGCGCAGCGTCGAGACGGATGAGGGGTGTTCCAGCGGAGCGAGACGTTGGCTTTCTCTGGAGCACCCCTCATCCGTCGCCTTCGGCGACACCTTCTCCCGCAAGGGGAGAAGGAGAGGTGCTCAATCGCTCTCGCGCGCGACGAGCTCCAGCGGCCAGACTTCGCGGATCGTGCGTGGCCCCTCCGGACCGGCATGGGCCGGGAGTGACGCCAGCAGCATCTCGGCCAGCCGCCGGCCCATCGGCTCCAGCGCCGGACGGAAGGCGGTCAGCGTCGGCGAGAAGTAGCGGCAGAGCGGCGTGTCGACGATGACGATCACCGCGATGTCGTGGCCGGGCCTGATGCCCATCTCGGCCAGTGCCTTGCAGCCGCCGAGCGCCATCGCGTCATTGTTGAAGATGATGGCTGTCGGCCGGTCCTTGGAGAGCATCACACGCGGCGTCACCTGGTAGCCGCCGGTCTCGTTGATGAAGCCGTCGGCGATCAGGCCGGGGTCGACCTCGATGCCATGCCGCTTCAGAGCCTTGCGGTAGCCGTCGAGGAACAGGTAGCCGAAGTTGAGATCAAGCGAAGGGCGGATGGCAGCTATGCGGCGGTGGCCGCGCGCAACCAGCCGGTCGACGGCTTCATCACCCGCCCTCTCGAAATCGATATCGAGCGAAGGATAGGTGTCGCCGCCGGATTGACTTCGGCCAAGCGTGGCGAAGGGAAAGCCGGCCTTGCTCAGATAGTCGATCCGATCGTCTTCCCGCCGTGTATTGGCCAACACGACCGCGTCGGCCCGGCGCGTCTCAACCACGCGGCGCAGCCGCTCCTGCTGATACTGGCCGGGCTCGCCCATGACGACCATCAGATCCAACTCATGCTCGGCGAGCCGCGCCTGCAGGCCGGTCAGGAACGGAATGAAGAACGGCTCGCCATATTGCTGGTCGCCGGGATGCGGTTGCAGCATGAAGGCGATCGAGCGGGTGGCGCCCTGGCGCAGGCTGCGGCCCGACTGGTTGGGCGAATAGTTCAGCTTCCTGGCCGCCTCGAGCACGCGCTGGCGCGTCTCCGCATTGACGTCGGCGCGGCCGTTCAGCGCGCGCGACACGGTGCCGATCGAAATGTTCAGGTGACGCGCGAGATCGTGGATGCTGGACGCCAAGGCAGGTTCTCCCCCTGACTTCGCTAGCACCGGCCGTCCTTCAGGCCAAGCAGTGGATGTCGATTTTCGCGAGCAGGTGATTGACATTCTACGCCATCGGGCGTGTTCTCGTAAACGTTTACGGAAAAACGTTTACGGTGAAGCCGGAAATGCCGTGACACTCGGCCTGGAGGGGCCGAGCGGAGGAGGAGCGCTGGATGATGAAGGTCGTCCTGGTCGGGTGCGGAGCCATGAGCAGGCAGTGGCTCGATGCCGCGAGGCAGATCGACGGGCTTGCCATTGCCGGCCTTGTCGATCTCGATGCCGAGCGGGCGCAGGCGAGGGCGCGCGAGTACGAGCTCCCCAATGCCGTCATCGGCACCAGCCTCGATGCCGTTCTCGATCAGACCCGGCCCGATGCCGTGTTCGATGTCGTGGTTCCTGCTGCGCGGCGCCAAGTCGCGCTTTCGGCCTTTGCCCATAACTGCCATCTGCTCACCGAAAAGCCGCTTGCCGACAGCCCAGAAAATGCGCGCGCCATCATCGAAGCGGCGCGCCGCGCGGGGCGGGTCCATGCCGTGGTTCAGAACCGGCGCTATGTCGCCAATGTCAGGCGGATCCGGCGGTTCCTCGATTCCGGCGCCATCGGCAAGCCGACCAGCATCCATGCCGACTTCTTCGTCGCGCCGCACTTCGGCGGCTTTCGCGAGGAGATGCGCCACGTGCTTTTGCTCGACATGGCGATCCACACGTTCGACGCCGCCCGCTACATGGTCGCCGGCGAACCGGCCGGCGTCTATTGCCAGGAGTGGGAGCCTGCCAATTCCTGGTACCGTCAGGGCTCGTCGGCCAGCGCGGTGTTCGATTTCGGCGGCGGCAAGGTCTTCACCTATGCCGGCTCCTGGTGCGCGGACGGTTTCCGCACGAGTTGGGAAGGCAGCTGGCGCATCGTCGCCGAGCGCGGCAGCCTGTTGTGGGACGGGCATGACGGGTTGAAGGCCGAGGTGGTTGCATCCGGCCGCGACGGTATCATCGACAAGACCCAGTCGATCGAGGTGCCGGCGCTCGACGCGGCCGACAGAGTCGACGGCCATCTCGGCATCATCCAGGATTTCATGCGCGCGATCGAGACCGGCACCGAACCGGAGACGCGCGGCACCGACAACATCAAAAGCCTAGCCATGGTCTTTGGCGCCATCGAAAGCGCAGAGACCGGACGCCGCGTCGCAATCGCAAAGGAAACGCCGTGATGCCGAACCCGCTTCTCGACATCAGGATCGGCGCCATGGTGCGAGCCAATCTCGACGACCCGGCCGTCTATGTGAAACAGATCCTGCCGCTCGGCTTCGAGAGCATCCAGCCCTTTTTCTGGCAGACGCTGGGCGGCAAGGACCTAAAGCGCCTGGCGGGCGAAATCCGCGAAGCGATCGGCGATGCGGACGTCGCCGTCTCATCGATCGGCGTGTTCGGCAATCCGCTGGAGAACGGCGAGGTCGACCGCGGCGTGCTCGCGGCGTGGGAGACCGTCATCGACAACGCACATCTGTTCGGCACCACGATGGTCTGCGGCTTCACCGGCCGGCTGCGCGGCAAACCGCTGACCGACAGCCTGCCCCGTTTCCGCGAGGTCTGGGGGCCGCTGGCCAGGCGCGCCGCCGACAAGGGCGTGCGCATCGCCTTCGAGAACTGTGCGATGGACGGCAACTGGGCGAGCGGCGACTGGAACATCGCCCACAACCCGGACGCCTGGGAGCTGATGTTCAACGAATTGCCCGACGACAATCTCGGGCTCGAATGGGAGCCCTGCCACCAGCTCGTCTATCTGATCGACCCGATTCCGCAGATTCGCAAATGGGCGCCGCGTATCTTCCACGTCCACGGCAAGGACGCCACCGTGCGCTGGGACGTGATCCGCGAGCACGGCGTGTTCGGACGCCTGCCATTCGTGCAGATGCGCAGCCCCGGCTTCGGCGACAGCGACTGGACCCGGGTGATCAGCGAATTGCGGCTGGCCGGCTACAAGGGCGCCATCGACATCGAAGGCTGGCACGACCCGGTCTATCGCGGCGACCTCGAGATGACCGGTCAGGTGCGGGCGCTGGGCTATCTGAAGCAGTGCAGGGGAGGAGCCAGCTACCTGCCCAATCCGGTGTGAGGACCGGCCGGCGGGAGGAGCCGGCCACCAAGACTACGGCCGAAGCAATCGTCGAAACCCTCCGTTGCGAGGGACCAAAAGGGAGGAACGTGCATGAGCATCACGACCAGAAGGACTGTTCTGCGCTCGACCGTCGTGGCGGCCGCCGCGGCGCTCTGCGCCTCGATCTCCACCTTGCCGGCAAAGGCGCTTGACGCCCAATGGTGCAAGGACGTCCATATCCGCTTCTTCGTCGGCGGCGCCGAGGGCGACGCCTTCGGCACCATCGTCTACAATGGCGCCAAGCAGGCGGCGGCCGATCTTGGGCCGAAGGTCGACTACATCTTCTCCCAGTGGGATGTCGAGAAGATGGTGCAGCAATTGCGCGAGGCGGTCGCGGTCAAGCCGCAAGGCATCGCCATGATGGGCCATCCGGGCGATGCCGCGATCATGCCGCTGGCCGAGCAGGCGCATAAGGACGGCATCAAGATGATGTACCAGAACGTGCCGGTGCCGAAGGTGGTGGAAGCATTCGGCGGCGGCTATGTCGGCGCGCAGCAGGAGCAGCAGGGCCGCGCGCTCGGCGCCGAGGCGTTCAAGCTCGGCAAGCTCAAGGCCGGCGACAAGGCGATCATGATCGGCCCGTTCGAGAACGAGAATCGCGGTGCGCGCGAGCGCGGCACGGTCGCGGCGCTGAAGGAGGCGGGTGTCGAGGTGATCCAGCTGTCCTCGCCGCCGAGCGGCGAGTGGGCGTCCGATCCGAACCTCGCCATTCCGGTGATCACCGCGGCTCTGCTCAACCACCCCGACGTCAAGGCGGTCGGCTATCCCGGCGGACAGATGCTCGGCAACGTCGCCACCTATATGCAGGCGGCGGGACGCAAGCCTGGCGACATCTTCAACTTCGGCTTCGACACCAGCCCGCAGATCGTCGAAGGCTTCAAGGGCGGCTGGGTGCAGCTCACGGCCGACCAGCAGCCGTTCCTGCAGGGCTATCTGCCGATCCTCAGCCTCTGCCAGCAGGTGGTGCTCGGACTGGCGCCGATGAATGTCGACACCGGCGCCGGTTTCGTGACGCCTGAAAATTATCAGGTCGTCTCGGAGCTCGCCAAGCAGGCGCTGCGCTAACCTCCCAGGCTGCCGGCCGGGAATACGCCCGGCCGGCCGGATCGCCGGCAAGCGGCCGGCAGACAGACAGTTCAAGCGAGGATCGCATGGGCGAACGCATCATCGAACTGCGCGACATCACGAAATCCTATGGCCAGGTCTATGCGCTGGGCGGCGTCAACCTCAGCGTCGACCGCGGCGAGGTGGTCGGGCTCATCGGCGACAACGGCGCCGGCAAATCGACGCTGATCAAGATCCTATCCGGCGTGGTCAAGCCGACCAGCGGCGACATCCTCGTACGCGGCAAGCCGGTGACCGGATGGAGTGCCGCCCGCTCGCGCGATGCCGGCATCGAGACGGTGTTCCAGGACCGGGCTTTGGCCGTGCAGCAAACGATCGTGCGCAACATCTTCATGGGCCGCGAGCTGACCGGCTTCATGGGCTGGCTCAAGGTCGGCAAGGAGATCGAGGAGGCAAGCCGGCTGATGCGTGAGATCGGCTTCACCTCGAAAGTGTTCACGCCGCATTCCATCGTCGGCCAGCTTTCGGGCGGCGAGCGTCAGGGTGTGGCGATCGCGCGCGCCATCTACAAGCAGGCGGAGCTGATTATCCTCGACGAGCCGACGACGGCGCTGTCGCTGACGGAGACCGCCAAGGTCTTCCATTTCGTGCGCCAGGTGCGGGCGAGTGGCCGCTCGATCCTGTTCATCGGCCACAACATTCATCATGTCTTCGACATCGCCGACCGCTTCGTGGTGCTCGACCGCGGCAAGGTGGCGTTGACGGCTGACCGCAGCGAGGTCAAGTCAGCCGACGACCTCATCAACTTTATGGAAGAGATCGCGCATCCGGGTGGCCTGCCAGGGCTACACGAGGCGGGCGGAGCGGAGCAGAGAGCGTGATGAGCAAGGCCATGGAACCCGATCTGCAAACACCTCTGGGAAGGGCAAGCGGCCCGACAGAATCAGGCAAGCAGTGGAGTCATCCTTCCGATCACTGGCTGCGCGGCTTCGTCCTCGACAATCGCGCGGCGCTAGGCACGCTCGCCGTGTTCATCGTCATGATGGCGATCTTCATGATCGCCAACCCGACCGTCTTCACCACCTGGTATCTTTACAGCTCGGTGCTGACGACGCTTCCCGTCGCGCTGTTCGTTGTCGTGCCGCTGGTCTTCGTAGTCACCTGCGGCGAGATCGACCTATCGTTCCCGGCGACGATGGGTTTCGCCTCATGGGCCTTCGCGATCGTCGTGCAGGCCGGCTACGATCCGTTCCTCGGCATCGCCGCGGCGCTTCTCACCGGCACGCTGCTCGGCTTCCTGGTCGGATCGCTGGTGGTCTATGGCGGCCTGTCGTCGCTGATTGCCACGCTCGGCATGAACTTCCTGCTGCGCGGGCTGATCCAGATCATCAACGAGGGCAAGTCGACGGCGCTGACCAGTCTGGCCGACAGCTCAGCTTACGCGATCTTCTCCGGCCAGCTCTGGGGCATCCCGGTGCAGATCTTCTGGGCGATCGCCTTCGTCGTGTTTTCGGCGCTGCTCTACAACCGCCACCGCTTCGGCGCCCAGGTCAAGGTGGTCGGCGACAATCCGGACAGCGCCAAGCAAATGGGCATCGACGTTCAGCGCGTCCGGGTCAAGGTGTTCGTCTTCACCGGCATCGGGGCGGCGATCGCCGGAACCTTCTCGGTGATGATCAACTTCACCTGGTGGCCGACGGCGGGCGACGGCTACCTGCTGCCGGTGCTGGCATCGGTGTTCGTCGGCGGCACGCCGACCTGGGGCGGTATCGGCACAGTGGTCGGCGGCGCGATCGGCGCGGTCACCGTGTCGTTCATCCAGACCGGCGTCGTCGCCGCGGGCCTCAGCGGCTTCTACGTGCAGTTCTTCAACGGGCTGATCATCATCCTGTCCCTGCTCGGCCACAAATGGAACCAGGCGCGGTATCGCTGAGAGGCTGCGGTTTTCGGACGGTAATCCGTTGGCGGCCGCCGCTCAAACGCTGGTGACAAACCCGTCCAGCACACGTTTCTGGCCGGCCTTGTCAAAGTCGATGGTCAGCTTGTTGCCGTCGATGGCGGCGATATTGCCGTTGCCGAATTTCTGGTGGAAGACGCGGTCGCCGAGCTTGAATGGCGAAGGTGTGTCGGCGACCGATTTGGCGACCAGCTCGCCTTCGATGGTGCGGCCTTTCACCGAGGTGCGGCCGGCGCCATAGCCGCTGTCGGTCTCGCCATAGCCGATGCGTTCGACCTGGTGGCCGGAGCGTGTGCCCCAGTTGCGGTCGGTCGCTTCGGTGCGGTTCGCCTGCGCGCGCTGCCAGCCGGGTGTCGCATAGGTGTTGGAGAAGCTGCCGGATTTTTCCGCGCCGATATTGTCGAAGCGCGAGGCGCCGTAGGGATTCTGCCGGCCGCCGCCGCCGCGGCCTGAGGCGAAGGAGCCGCCGCCATAGGGATTGCCATAGCCGCCATAGGAATTGCCGCCATCGGCGACATCGACATGGGCTTCCGGCAATTCATTGACGAAACGCGACGGAATGGTCGATTGCCACAGGCCGTGGATCTGGCGGTTTGAGACGAACCAGACGTGCAGGTTCTTTTTCGCGCGCGTCAGGCCGACATAGGCGAGGCGGCGTTCTTCCTCGAGGCCGGAGCGGCCGCCTTCGTCCAGCGCGCGCTGATGCGGGAACAGACCTTCCTCCCAGCCGGGCAAGAATACGGTCTCGAATTCAAGCCCTTTCGCCGAATGCAGCGTCATGATGGAGACCGCATCGAGCGATTCGCCCTGCTCTGCCTCCATGACCAGCGCGACATGCTCGAGGAACGAACGCAGGGATTCATACTCCTCCATGGAGCGGATCAGTTCCTTGAGGTTCTCCAGCCGCCCGGGCGCTTCGGCCGAACGGTCGTTCTTCCACATGTCGGTGTAGCCGCTCTCCTCGAGGATGGTCTCGGCGAGCTCGGTGTGCGGCGTGGTCTCCAGCGCCTTCTGCCAGCGCTCGAAATTGGCCGCGACCTCGCGCAGCGCGGCGCGCGGCTTCGGCTTCAACTCGTCGCTTTCGGCGAGTGTCGCCGCGGCCTCAAGCATCGGGATTTGCATGGCGCGCGCGGTGTCGTGGATCTGGCGGATGGTGGCTTCGCCGAGCCCGCGCTTCGGCACGTTGACAATGCGCTCGAAGGCAAGGTCGTCGCCGCTGTTGGCGACGACGCGGAAGAAGGCCAGCGCGTCGCGGATTTCCAACCGTTCGTAGAAGCGCGGGCCGCCGATGACTCGGTAGCTCAAGCCGAGCGTGATGAAGCGGTCTTCGAAGGCGCGCATCTGGAAGGACGCGCGCACCAGGATCGCCATATCGTTGAGGTTGTGCTTTTGCCGCTGGTAGGCCTCGATCGCCTCGCCGATGGCGCGCGCCTCTTCCTCCGAATCCCAGGCGGCATGGACATGCACCTTGTCGTCCTCGGGGTCGTTGCGGTCGGTGAACAGCGTCTTGCCGAAGCGGCCCTCATTGTGGGCGATGAGATGCGAAGCCGCACCCAGTATATGCGCGGTGGAGCGGTAGTTGCGCTCCAGCCTGATGATGGTGGCGCCGGGAAAATCCTTGTCGAAGCGCAGGATATTGTCGACCTCGGCGCCGCGCCAGCCATAGATAGACTGGTCGTCGTCGCCGACGCAGCAAATGTTGACAGTGGATTGACGCCGGTTTCCCTCCCCCTTGAGGGGAGGGTGGCCGGGTGAAGCCCGGTCGGGAGGGGTCCTCGCGGCAGTGCTCGACGCTCCGGCGCCTGATGACTGGGCGGCGCCTTCCGCGGCGACCCCCTCCGTCCGCTTCGCGGACACCTCCCCCTCA
>NZ_RZSN01000141.1:0-15821 GCF_003997315.1 Mesorhizobium sp. M1A.F.Ca.IN.020.04.1.1 | reverse complement strand
GCACGACATTGGAATAGGCCGAGGACACGCCGCCGACGATGCCAGCACGGGCATCGCGGCCGAAGAGCCGCGTCATGACCAGGTGCCCGGCGGACCAGGTGATGGCAACCGCCGCAAAATAGGCGCTCCACAGCGACCATGGCGCCACGCCATGGAAATCGGACTGCACCATCGTCTGGAACAAGAGCAGCGGCATAGCCACGTTGACGGCGAACTCGGATATGCCCTCACCACTCACCGGCTTCAGATAGCCGGTAAGGCCGGCGAAATAGCCGAGCGCAACGAGACTGAAGACGAAGAGGACGGTTTCGGTGAGCGGCGTCATTGTTCGGGCGGAGACATCTTTCCCGTGATAGGCAAGCCCCGAGCGCCGTGCAATCGGCCGTTCTCCGGCCGACCGTTGGTCCTCCGCTTGTTTTTCAGCCGGCTTTGCGGTCCCTATATGCCGATCATGGCCCCGGCCTCTCCGGCCGCCATAAGGACTTCACATGCTGCGACTTGCCCTGGCGCTTTTCCTGCTTGCCGTTCCCACCCTCGCCCACGCAACCGACGCCGGCTGGGCGCTGCTGCGCGATGGCGGCCATATCGTCCTGCTTAGGCATGCCTTCGTCACCGGGACCACCGATCCGGCGAATTTCGACATCGGCAATTGCGCCACCCAGCTCAACCTGTCCGAGCGCGGCAAGCAGCAGTCAAGCCGCATCGGGGCGCTGTTTGCGGCGCGCGCAGCGCCCATCGAGCGTGTGCTCTCCAGCCGCTACTGCCGCTGCCTTGACACCGCCCGCATCGCTTTCGAGGCCGAACCGAAACCATTTGCGCCGCTCGACCTGCTCAAGACCGATTCGGCTGAGAAGGCCGCTCAGATGGAGGCGGTGATGAAGGAGATCCGGGGCTATTCCGGCTCTGACAATCTGGTGCTGGTCACGCATCTGGAAAACATCCAGGCGCTCACCGGCGTCTCGCCGCGCGAGGGCGAGGCCGTGGTCGTGGCGCCTAATGGAGACGGCCTCAAAGTGCTCGGCCGCGTCACCTTCTGACGGCATAGGTCTGCCCAGCTCAGCACTGTGGCCGAAATGCCACAGCCGCAAGAAGCCGCAAGCCCCCGCGATAATGCCGCTTGCGACAAGCCGTCGCAGGGTCTATAGGCGCGCTCCCGGTCACGAAAACCGAAGCGAGCACAACGGTTGGAGCTTTCGTCTCCGCCCGCGCAGCCGGCTTTGCCGCGCTGTGTACGGCGCCGTTTCGGAGTGTTGGGATCGCCGATGTAGCTCAGAGGAAGAGCGCCGGATTTGGGTCCGGAGGTCAGGGGTTCGAGTCCCTTCATCAGCACCACGGATAGCTCAGTTTGGTTAGAGCGTCAGACTCATAATCTGATTGTCGAAGGTTCGATTCCTTCTCCAACGGCCTGTTAAGCCGACACCTCCGGGTGGTGTTATCCAAAACGGTCCGGGGACCGGAATGCAGAAGACCTGACGGACGGCTAAGCCTTCGGCCGAGGCCGTATCGAACGGTCCGATGCCATCGGCTCGCGGCCAGGCTCGCGGTGACGATCAAGGCGCGGCAATGCCGGCAAAGGAGCCTTCGGGCGCCGGCGCCCGCCTTGCCGCCCCGCGATCCGCTCCCGAAGGCCCGCCGCCTGGCGATGCCACCGGTCTCCGGATCATTCGTGCCGGGAAACGAAACGAGAAACGAAAGGACGATCGACGCATGACGTGACGCCTCACATGGGGCCATGCCCGACAGGAGTAAAGACAATGAAGACCATTCTCGAAAAGGTTCTGGGACGCCAGCGCGTCCTCGTGAAGGAAAATGAACGTGCCGTTGCCCTCTACAAGGGCGAGATCCAGGCTGTCCTGATGCCGGGCGAACATTGGCTCGACAACCGGCGCGGAAACCTGGAAATCTCCAGGCACGACCTGAAGAACCCGGAATTCGTTTCGGCCTACGAGAAGGCATTGTTCGACAAGCTCCCGGATGTGGCCGCGCGTCACTTCACCGTGGTTCGCACCGGGCGCACCGACATTGCCGTGATCGAGCGCGACGGCGCCCTTCATGCCGTTCTCGCTCCGGATCGCAAGCTCGTGCTGTGGACGGATGCCGGCCCGTGGGCGGTGACCTCCGTCGACACGGCGGCCGATCTGGCCGTCGATCCGGCCTTGATGCGCCGGATCGGCCAGGCCCGAAAGACGGAACACATGTTCCTGCATCCGGTCGTGGACGGTCAGGTCGGTCTGCTGTTCGTGGACGGCGTCTACACCCGCACGCTTGCCGCGGGGGTGCACGCCTTCTGGAATGTCGGGCGCATGGTCCAGGTGAAGGTCGTCGACCTCAAGCGGCAGTCGCTTGATGTCGCCGGGCAGGAAGTGCTGACCAAGGATCGCGTGACGATCCGCGTCAACATCGCCGTCGAATACCGGGTCGTCGATCCGGTGACGGCGGTGAGCACGGTGAAGGACTTCTCGGAAGCCCTCTACCGCGCCCTGCAGTACGCCTTCCGCAAGACGCTCGGCGCGCTCACCCTCGACCAGATCCTCGATAAGAAGATCACGGTCGATGAGGAGGCAGCCGCCAAGGTGCGTTCCGACATGGCCGCGATCGGCCTCGAGGTCAGCGATATCGCGCTTAAGGATGTGATCCTGCCGGGCGAGATGCGCGAGATCCTCAACCAGGTGGTTTCGGCCGAGAAGCAGGCCGAGGCCAACGTCATCCGCCGCCGCGAGGAGACGAACGCCACGCGTTCGCTGCTCAACACGGCCAAGGTGATGGCCGAGAATCCGGTGATGCTGCGGCTGAAGGAACTCGAGGCTCTCGAGGCCATCGCCGGCAAGGTCGAGCGCCTGACTGTCCACAACGGGACGGGCGGGCTGCTCAACGATCTGGTCAAGCTCCGCGAAGGCTGAGCTTACGCCACGTAAAATGGGAAGGGCCGCCGGTTGCCCGGCGGCCCTTCTTGCGTCCACAAAGCCGGCATCCCATCTGCGCCCGGCGTGTCAGGCCTTTTCCTGCCCGGAAAAACCGATTAGACAGCGCCAAAACAAGATGCGGACAGATTCCGCCCGCAACCGAAGGAAGAGCCCTTGTCCACCACGTTCGAGAAAGTCGCCAAGATCATTGCCGACACCAGCGAGATCGATATCGACACCATCACGCCCGAAAGCCATACCATCGACGATCTCGGCATCGACAGCCTCGATTTCCTCGACATCGTCTTTGCCATCGACAAGGAATTCGGCATCAAGGTGCCGCTCGAGAAGTGGACGCAAGAGGTCAATGACGGCAAGGCTTCGACCGACGACTACTTCGTCATGCAGAACCTGTGCGCCAAGATCGACGCGCTGGTCGCGGCCAAGGCCGCCTGAAGAGCGCGACCTTGCCCCGCCTTCAGCCTGACCAGCAAAGCCGCTCATGAGCAGCCCGCGCGACGTCGTCATCACCGGCATCGGCCTTGTCTCTTCGCTGGGAGAAGGACCGGACGCGCATTGGCAGAAGCTGACCCGGCCGGGCGTTGAGCCGGTGCTCGATGCGACGCGCTTTGCGCCCTACACAATTCATCCCCTGCCCGAGATCGACTGGAACCTGCAGATCGCCAAGCGCGGCGACCAGCGCCAGATGGAGACCTGGCAGCGGCTCGGCACCTATGTCGCCGGCCTGGCGCTGGACGACGCCGGCATCAAGGGCAATGACGAGCTTTGCGCGACCATGGACATGGTTGTGGCGGCCGGCGGCGGCGAGCGCGACGAGGCCGTGGACAGCGCGATCCTGGCGGCGTCCGAGAGCCGCAACGACCGCGACGTGCTGCTCAACGAGAAGCTGACCACGGAATTGCGGCCGACGCTGTTCCTCGCCCAGCTTTCCAATCTGCTCGCCGGCAACATCTCCATCGTGCACAAGGTCACCGGCTCGTCTCGTACCTTCATGGGCGAGGAAGGCGCCGGCGTCTCTGCCGTTGAGACGGCCGCCGCGCGCATCCGCTCCGGCCAGTCGACCCATGTGCTGGTCGGCGGCGCCTTCCAGACCGAGCACTCAGACATGCTGCTCGGCTATGAGCTCGCCGGTTATCTGCATCGCGGCCCGTGGAGACCGGTCTGGCAAAGACAGGGCGCGGAAGGCGGCGGCGTGGTGACGGGCTCGGGCGGCGCTTTCTTGGTGCTCGAACAGCGCGAGCATGCGCAGAGCCGGGGTCGCAAGATCTATGCTGAGCTCGGTCCTGTGGTTTCCGGCCGGGCGAGGCGCCGGCGCGGCGAGCTGAATGCCGAAATCGCCGCTTTGCTGAAGCAGGCGGCGCTGCCCGCCGGCGAATTGCTGACCATTTCCGGTGCCTCCGGCGCCCATGCCGCCACGGCGGCCGAAAAGGTGGCACTCGATGCCAACCCGGCGCTTGCAGTGCGCGCCTTCTCGACGCTCACCGGCCACATGAAGGAAGCGCAGTTCCCCTTCGCCGTGGCGCTTGCCGCGCTCGCCGTCGACCGCAAGGCCCCCTACCCTGTCTTCGATGCCACAGTGGAGCAACCATTCGAAGGCGCCCCCAGCTCCGTCCTTGCAACGGCGATCGGCTATCACCAATTCGAGGGCCTGGGGCTGATCAAGGCCGCTTAGAGCGAGACAGACAGAACATGGCCAATCTCCGCGATCACATGGGCAGGCCTATCGTCGCCGTGACCGGCATCGGCGTGGTGACTTCGCTTGGCGTCGGCAAGGCCGACAACTGGGCGGCGCTGACCTCAGGCAAATCCGGCATCCATCCGATCACCCGTTTTCCCGTCGATCATCTGAACACCCGCATCTCCGGCATGGTCGATTTCCTGCCGTCGAGCTCCAAGGGTGCCAGTCCCCTCACCTACGAGCTGGCCGAGACGGCCGCCCAGGAAGCGGTGTCGGAGGCCGGCCTCGATTCCGGCGATTTCGGCGGCCCGCTCTTTCTCGCCTCGCCGCCGGTCGAGCTCGATTGGGCCGACCGCTTCTCGCTCTACAATTCCGACAAGAAGGAAAGCGGTTCCGAGAGATTGCTGCGCGTGGCGCGCGGACTGAAGGAGCTCGGCATTTTCGAGACCACCCAGTTCGGCTCGATCGCCGATCGCCTGGCCGATCGTTTTGGCACGCGCGGCCTGCCGATCACGCTGTCGACAGCCTGCGCGTCAGGCGCCACCGCCATCCAGCTCGGTGTCGAGGCGATCCGCCGCGGCGAATGCGACAAGGCGCTGTCGATCGGCGCCGACGGTTCCGCCACGGCCGAAGCCCTGATCCGCTTCTCGCTGCTCTCGGCGCTTTCCACCCACAACGACATTCCCGAAAAGGCCTCGAAGCCCTTCTCCAGGGACCGTGACGGTTTTGTCCTTGCCGAGGGTTCCGGCGCGCTTGTGCTGGAATCGCTGGAGGCGGCACTTGCCCGGGGTGCCACTATCCTCGGCATCATGCGCGGCTGCGGCGAGCGCGCCGACGACTTCCACCGCACCCGCTCCAAGCCTGACGGTTCGCCGGCCATCGCCGCGGTACGCGCCGCCCTTGCCGATGCCGGCTTGAGCGAAGACGAGATCGACTACGTCAACGCGCACGGCACCTCGACGCCGGAAAACGACAAGATGGAGCATCTGTCGCTGTCGACCGTGTTCGGCGAGCGGATCGGCTCGATGCCGATCTCGTCGAACAAGTCGATGATCGGCCACACGCTGTCCGCCGCCGGCGCGGTCGAGGCCGCGTTCTCGCTGATGACCATGCGCGAAAGCGTCATCCCGCCGACCATCAATTACGACAATCCTGATCCGGCAATCGTGCTCGACGTGGTGCCAAACAAGAAGCGCAACGCCGAGGTCGGCACGGTTCTGTCGAATTCCTTCGGCTTCGGCGGCCAGAACACCTGCCTTGTCATGGCGCGGGAACCGGTCTAAGCGGACGTTTTCCCGCTTCCAAAGTACCAACAGGCCAAATGCGCGCATTGCAACTTATCGAGGACCGCCGCCTTGAAACGGTGGACCTTCCGCCTCCCCCGCCGCCTTCGCAAGGTGAAGTGACGCTCCGCATCAAGGCGGTGGCGCTCAACCATATCGACGTCTGGGGCTGGCGCGGCATGGCCTTCGCCAAGCGCAAGCTGCCGCTGGTCGTCGGCGCCGAAGCCTCGGGCGAGGTCGAGGCGGTCGGACCCGGCGTCTCCACCCTCCTGCCGGGGCAACTGGTGTCGATCTACGGCGCGCGAACCTGCGGGCTCTGCCGTGCCTGCCGCGAGGGCCGCGACAATCTTTGCGAGCACGTCTCCGGCGTCCACGGTTTTCATCTCGACGGCTTCGCGCAGGAAAAGATCAACCTGCCTGCCCGTCTCCTGGTGCCTGCGCCGCCCGGTGTCTCCGATATCGGCGCTGCCGTCGCACCCGTCACCTTCGGCACGGTCGAGCATATGCTGTTCGACAACGCGAAACTGGAGCCCGGTGAAACCATCCTCGTCCATGCCGGCGGCTCCGGCATCGGCACCGCAGCCATCCAATTGGCGAAGCGCATGGGCTGCACGGTCATCACTACGGTCGGCTCGAACGACAAGATCGACAAGGCGAAGGCGCTTGGCGCCGACCATGTCATCAACTATCGCGAGGATCGCTTCGAAGGCGTGGTGCGCAAGCTGACGAAGAAGAAGGGCGTCGATGTCGTGTTCGAGCATGTCGGCGCCGACACCTTTGCCGGCTCGATGCTGTGCCTGAAGCGCGGCGGCCGCCTCGTCACCTGCGGCTCGACCTCCGGCGTCTCGACGCAGGTCAATCTGATGCAGCTTTTCCAGCAACAGCTGAAGCTGCTCGGCTCCTTCGGCTGCCGCATGGAGAACATGGCCGATGCCATGCAGAAGATGGCGGCCGGTCTCGTCGCGCCCGTGATCGACACCGAAGTCGGCTTCGACGACATCGACGCCGCGCTGAAGCGCATGGAAGGCCGCGACGTCTTCGGCAAGATCATTCTTCGCGTTTCCTAAGACAAGATGGTCGGCAAGGTACTCAAGAAAGCCCGCCGGGACTTCATGTTCCGCTATGGCCGGCGGCTACGCCAAATGGAGCACTGGCTGGTGGCGCGGCTTGCCATGGCGATCATCGGCCTGCTGCGCCTTTTGCCGCCTGACAGCGCGCTCAACTTCGCCGACCGCGTCGCCCGCCGCATCGGGCCGATGGTCGGACGGCACAGGGTAGCCGTCAACAATCTGCGCCTTGCCTATCCGCAAAAGAGCGATGCCGAAATCGAGGCCATCGCGTCCGACATGTGGGGCAACATGGCCCGGCTTGCCGCCGAATACATCTTCCTCGATGCCCTCTTCGATTTTGACCCGAATGCCGCCAAGCCGGGCCGGGTCGAGGTCAGCGGTATCGAGCATTTCGTCGAAATCGCAGGCGAAAAGAAGCCGCACATCCTGTTCACCGGCCATCTCGGCAATTTCGAGCTTTTGCCGGTCGCCGCCGCCACCTTCGGCATGAACATCACGGCACTGTTCCGCCCGCCCAACAATCCCTACCTTGCCGACTACATCCACTCGACACGCCGCTCGAGCATGGGAGGCCTGCTGCCGTCCTCGACCGGCGCATCGTTCGCCCTTGCCGCCATCCTGGAAAACGGCGGCAATATCGGCGTGCTGGTCGATCAGAAATTCACGAACGGCGTCGAGACGACCTTCTTTGGTCGCCCCTGCCAGAGCAATCCCGTGCTGGGGATGCTCGCCCGCCACTATGACTGCGATGTCTATCCGGCGCGCTGCGTCAGGCTGCCGGGAAACCGTTTCCGATTGGAAATCGAAGACAAGCTCGACTTGCCGCGCACCGAAACCGGCAGCGTCGATGTTCACGCCACCACGCAGCTGCTCGCCGACGTCGTTGAGCGCTGGGTGCGCGAGGATCCCGGACAGTGGATGTGGTTCCACAAGCGCTGGGAGATGAGCGGCCGCCGACGTAAGCGGCGTTAGCAGGCCAAGGTCAGCTAAAGCGGCCGAGAACGTTCAGATCGCTTTCGTCTGGATCAAACGCGGAACCGCTTTGAAATAGCCTGCTGCTAGGCGTGTTGCGTCCAATGCGCAACGCAAAGCCGCGAGGACCAAGTCCACGCGGCTCCAGGTTCAGCTGTCTCAAAGCGGAGCGGGGATGGTGAAGTTCGGCCGGAACGTATCCATCGTGGCACCGTTGCGATCCTCGGAAAGCAGTGTGTCCGAGCCGAAGCTTGCCCGCAGGCCAACCACGTATTTGTGGATGTTCACGCTGCCTGAAGCCTCCGAGATGGTCAGGTGATCCAACTGGTAGCGCCCGAATACCGACCACGGCGTCCCATCGAACCTGTATGTAGCCTGCAAGGCGGCTGTGACAGTATCGAGGTGGCCGCCATCCGCGGAAAGCCTCGAGAAGCCGAGTTCGCCATCGAAACGGAGATTGTCCTGGGCGAAGAAGCGCACCACTCCACGGCCGCCCCAGTTGTCCAAATGCTCCGAAAAGCCGCTGGCCCGGCCATAATAAATTTGGCCGTAGATCGTCACGTTGCCGAAATAGGCCTGAGCCTCTGGACCGACAGTGAAGGTATAAAGGTCTAAGTCACCGATGCCGTTATCGCCGCCAAATCCGTTTATCGTCGCAAATCCACCCAGCGCATATGAGCTCGGATCGCGCCAGTAGCCATGGATCGCACCGCCGTAGCTGTAGACGTTCGTGCCTTCGACCCAAAGCGAATCGATCACCGCGTCGGTCTGGATGTTCCAGCGGGCGTCGATCGGGAAATTCACCCGAACGGCGCCGCCGGCAGTCGTGCCATCCGTGTCGTCCCCGGGGGTCGCGAAATAGAGACCTCCGAGATAGATTTCGCCATAACCTGATATATGCGGCTGCGCGAGTTCCTGGTCCAGAAGAACGGGTGCATCGGCAGCAAAAGCCGAGGTTGCGGTTGCCGCGATCGCAGCGCTCAATAGAAATCGATACATTAAAGTCCCCAAGCAGCCAGAACAACGCTTCGTACTTACCACTGCGCCGTCATGCAAACCAGCTCCGGCGATGCTCACGCTAGTATAAGCTGCTTGTTTTTGAAGCATGTGCGGCATTGCTGCAACGCTCTGAGCAGGCGCAGCCATCAAATGCTGCCTGCGGCCTAGGCAGCCCTCTCCGGCCCGTTTCAATCGGTGACGACGATTCGCGTGTTGCCGTAGCCGGCTTCCTTCACCATCGAATAGAAAGTCGCGGCATTGGCCGTATGCAGGCGCACGCAGCCATGCGAGGCCGGACGCCCGAGATATTTCACGGCGCCGGTGCCGTGAATGGCGTAGCCGCCGCGGAAGAACACCGAATACGGCATCGGCGAATTGTCATACTTGCGCGAGTACCACATCCGCGCGGTCCATTGCGGCCGGTAGCTGCCGCGCGGTGTGAAGTAGCCCCTTCGGGCCGTCGATACATTCCAGCGATACAGCACCTGGCCGTATCTGCTGACGGTCATTGTCTGCGTCGAGACGTCGATATTGGCGACCAGCGAAGCCGCCCGGCTTGCGATCGACGTGCCGAGCAACGTGGTTGCCAGCACGGCCGCCATGAGGCTGGATTTTTTCATGCGATGAACCCCTTCGATTGCCCCCTGCCATCACGTGGTCTCTTTTCCATCATTTTCGCCGGCAGGTGCGTTAAGTACCACACACTCCTTGACAAATTCGCCAATTCGATTTCGCGAATTTGAATGATTTCCCGTCATAGTTGCTGGGCCGCCACCCACTCTCAACGGTTTAAGCGCGAGCCTGCCCTCAATCATTGTCCGGCAACCGCGAAAGGCAGCTTGCAAAAGCGCCGCGTTGCTTCTTCAATCAGCAGGATGAATGAACGACTCCTCCGGGCCGTCGATGACCGGGTCGACGACCTGATCGCGCTGACCGCCGAGCTCATCCGCTTTCCGACCGTCAATCCGCCCGGCGAGGCCTACCGGCCATGTGCCGAGTATCTTGGCGCACGCCTCAAGAAGCTCGGCTTCGAAACCGAATTCATTCGCGCAGAAGGCACGCCCGGCGACACCGACCGCTACCCGCGCGTCAATGTCGTCGCCCGCTTCGACGGCCGCTCGCCCGGTGCCTGCGTCCATTTCAACTCGCATATCGACGTGGTCGAGGCCGGCGAAGGCTGGACCGTCGATCCTTTCGCCGGCCTGGTGAAGGAAGGTAGGGTCTACGGCCGCGGCGCCTGCGACATGAAAGGCGGGCTGGCGGCTTCTGTCATTGCCGCCGAAGCCTTCATGGAGGTCTATCCCGACTTTCCCGGCGCCATAGAGATATCCGGCACGGTCGACGAGGAATCCGGCGGGTTCGGCGGCGTCGCCCATCTGGCGAAGCTCGGCTATTTCTCGAAGCCGAAGGTCGACCACGTCATCATCCCCGAGCCGCTGAACAAGGACCGCATCTGCCTTGGCCATCGCGGGGTCTGGTGGGCCGAGATCGAGACCAAGGGCGAGATCGCGCATGGCTCGATGCCGTTCCTCGGCGACAACGCGGTGCGCCATATGGGTGCCGTCGTGCAGGCCTTCGAGGACGAGCTTTTCCCGGCGCTCGACCGCAAGGTGACGCGCATGCCGGTGGTGCCCGAGGGCGCCCGGCGCTCGACCATGAACATCAATTCCGTCCATGGCGGCCAGACCGAGGATTTCCGGCCGGGACTGCCCTCGCCCAACGTGCCGGATTCCTGCCGGCTGACCATCGACCGCCGCTTCCTGCTCGAGGAAGACCTCACCACCGTCAAGGGTGAAGTCACCGGCATCCTCGACCGGCTGAAGCGCGAGCGAGAAAAGTTCGACTACGAGATCCGCGACCTGATGGAGGTGCTGCCGCTGATGACCGAGCGCGACGCGCCGGTGGTGAAAGCCGTCGCCAAGGGCATCATGGAAATCTTCGACCGCGAGCCGGAATACGTCATTTCGCCCGGTACCTACGACCAGAAGCATGTTGTCCGCATTGGCCAGATCTACGACTGCATCGCTTATGGCCCCGGCATCCTCGATCTCGCGCATCGGCCGGACGAATGGGTGGGCATCGCCGACATGGTGGACGCGGCCAAGGTGATGGCGATCGGCCTCGACGTGCTGCTGCGCGGTACGACCGGCTGATCGGGAAAAACATTTCGCTTGGCGCCACCCGGCAGCACGAAACGCAATTTACTCACAGGCCAAATCACGCTTCTATCCGCTTGGCTTGTCCGTTTGACCGCATGGGAGTTCGGCAATGAGATTGTGGAAGACCATTTTGGCCGCCGCTGTGCTTACTTTCGCGGCCGCCACGTCGGCATTTTCGGCCCGTACCGACCTCGTCATCGGCATTCCGCTCGAACCCCCGCATCTCGATCCGACCGCGGGCGCCGCCGCCGCCATCGACGAGGTGCTCTACGCCAATGTCTTCGAAGGTCTCACCCGCATCGGTCCGAACGGCGAGGTGATCCCCGACCTTGCCGAAAGCTGGACCATCTCGGATGACGGCAAGATCTACACTTTCAAGCTGCACACCGGCGTGAAATTCCACGACGGCAGCGATTTCAGCGCCGACGACGTGAAATTCTCTCTCGACCGTGCCCGGGCCGACAATTCGGTCAACGCCCAAAAGGGGCTGTTCGCGCAGATCGACAAGGTCGATGTCGTCGATCCGGCGACGGTGAAGGTCACGCTGAAAAACCCGCAAGGCTCCTTCCTGTACAATATGGGCTGGGGCGACGCGGTGATGGTGTCGCCGAAATCGGCCGACACCAACAAGGAAAAGCCGGTCGGCACAGGCCCCTTCAAGTTCCAGAACTGGGCCAAGGGCTCGTCGATCACGCTTGTGAAGTCGGATAATTACTGGGGTGCCCCGGTTGCGCTCGACAAGGTCGAGTTCCGCATCGTACCCGACGCCGCCGCCGCCGTGCCGGCGCTGCTTTCGGGCGACATCCAGGCCTTCCCCTTCTTCGATCCCGACAGCGTCTCTCAGGTCAAGGACGATCCGCGTTTCAAAGTGGTGATCGGCTCCACCGAAGGCGAGACGATTCTTTCGATCAACAACAAGAAGCCGCCCTTCGACAAGCTCCAGGTGCGCCAGGCCATCTCCTTCGCGCTCGACCGCAAGGCGATCATCGACGGCGCCTCGGCGGGCCTGGGAGTGCCGATCGGCTCGCATATGTCGCCCGCCAACAAAGACTATGTCGACCTCACCGGCCTCTATCCGCACAATGTCGACAAGGCCAAGGAACTGCTGAAGGAAGCCGGCCTAGAAAAAGGCTTCAAGGCGACGCTGAAGCTGCCGCCGCCGTCCTATGCGCGGCTTGGCGGCGAGATCATCGCGTCCGAGCTGCGCGATGTCGGCATCGATCTGGAGATCATCCCCGTCGAATGGGCGCAATGGCTGGATCAGGTCTTCACCAAGAAGGACTACGACCTCACCATCGTCTCCCACACCGAGCCGAACGACATCGATATCTATTCGCGCAAGGACTATTACTTCAACTACGACAACCCGGCCTTCGATGCCATCATCGCCAAGCTCAACCTGACCTCGGACGAGGCGAAGCGGAAGGAGCTGCTGGCAGAGGCGCAGAAGATCCTCGCCGACGACGCCGTGGTCGGCTTCCTTTACGAGCTGCCGAAGGTCGGGGTCTGGGACGCGAAGCTGCAGGGCCTGTGGGAGAATGCACCGATTCAGGCCAATGACCTTACCAAGGTGAAGTGGACGGATTGACGCCGGCGCGGTCGCCTGATCGCCTCCCATGGCCACCTATCTCCTCAAGCGCCTCATCATCGCGACCATCACGCTGGTGCTGGCCTCGATGGTGGTGTTTGCGGTGATGGAAATCCTGCCTGGCGACCCGGCGCGCCTGATGCTGGGCTTCAACGCCAGCGCCGACCAGGTCGAGCTGTTGCGCAACCAGATGGGCCTGAACGCGCCGCTTGTCCTGCGCTACCTGCACTGGGCGGGCGGGTTGCTCAGCCTCGATTTCGGTCGCTCCTACACCTATTCGGTTCCCGTCATCGACCTCGTGGGTGAGCGCGTCGTCGTTTCTCTGCCGCTGGCGCTAATCGCGCTGGCGCTGTCGACCGTCATAGCCATTCCGGTCGGGGTGTTTTCCGCCGGCCGCCAGGGCCGGGCCGGCGACACAGTCGCCATGGGTGCTGCCCAACTCGGCGTTGCCGTGCCGAATTTCTGGTTCGCGCTGATGCTGATCTATCTCTTCGCCGTCTGGCTGCGGCTGGTGCCGGCGGGTGGGTTTCCTGGCTGGGGCGCCGGGATCTGGCCGGCGGTAAAATCGCTGCTGCTGCCGGCGGTGGCGCTGGCGCTGCCGCAGGCGGCGATCCTGGCGCGCGTCGCCCGCTCGGCGCTGATCGAGGTGCTCAACGAAGACTATATCCGCACCGCCCGCGCCAAAGGCCTGCCCTACCGCGCCGTGCTCTGGCGCCACGCGCTGCGCAACGCCATGATCCCGGTGCTCACCATTCTCGGCCTGCAATTCGCGTTCCTGCTTGCCGGCACCATCATCATCGAGAATGTCTTCTATCTGCCGGGGCTTGGACGGCTGGTTTTCCAAGCCATCACCCAGCGCGACCTGATCGTCGTCGAGAGCGTCGTCATGCTGCTGGTCGCCGCCGTGATCGCCGTCAATCTGCTGGTCGACTTCTCCTACGCCGTTGTCGATCCGCGGCTCAGGGGCCGGCAATGATAATGCGCGTCGACCTGCCCGAGGAAACGCTTGCCGGGGTTCTGGCCAAAGCCTTCGGCAACCGCTCTTTTCTGATCGGCTTCGCCATCACGCTGCTGGTGGCCGCGATTGCGCTGCTCTCCTTTGTATGGACGCCCTACGACGTCACCAAGCTGGTCATCGCAGACAAGACGCAGGCGCCCTCGTGGACGCATTGGTTCGGCACCGACCATTTCGGTCGCGACATCCTTTCGATGATCATGGTCGGCGCACGCAACTCAATCGCGGTAGCGCTGGTGGCGGTCGGCATCGGCATGGGCATCGGCGTGCCGCTCGGCGCCTTCGCGGCGGCGCGGGGCGGCCTTGCCGACGAGGCGCTGATGCGCATCAACGATCTCGTCTTCGCCTTCCCGGCACTACTGTCGGCGATCATGATCACCGCCATCTTCGGGCCGGGCGCCGTCAACGCCATCATCGCCATTGGCATCTTCAACATCCCGGTCTTCGCGCGCGTCGCCCGCGCCGGCGCCTTGGCGATCTGGCCGCGCGAATTCATCCTCGCCGCGCGCGCTGCCGGCAAGGGCATGACGCAGATTTCTGTCGAGCACATCCTGCCCAACATCGCGACGCTGCTGCTGGTACAGGGCACGATCCAGTTTGCGCTGGGCATCCTCGCCGAAGCGGGGCTTTCCTATGTGGGCCTGGGCGCGCAGCCGCCAATGCCGAGCTGGGGCCGCATGCTGTTCGACGCGCAGACGCGGATGGTGACGGCGCCGTGGATGGCAATCTTTCCCGGCATGGCGATCATCGTGACCGTGCTTGGGCTCAACCTGCTCGGCGACGGCATCGCCGACATCCTCGATCCGAAATCGCGGCGGCGGCGATGAGCCTGCTCCAGATCGAGAACCTATCGCTTGTCATCGGCGGAACGCGGATCCTGAAGCAGGTCGAGCTTGCGATTGCGCCTGGCGAGGTGGTCGGCCTGGTCGGCGAATCCGGTTCCGGGAAATCGATGACGGCGCTGACGATCATGAGCCTGCTGCCGCATCTAGCTCAAACCAGCGGACGCGTCACTTTCGACGGCATCGACCTCCTTGCAGCGAGCGAGGACCAGATGTGCGCGCTGCGCGGCGACGACATCGGCATGGTTTTCCAGGAGCCGATGACGGCGCTCAATCCAGTCAAGACCATCGGCGAGCAGGTGGCCGAGGGCATTCGCTGGCACACCAGGGCGGGCCGCGCCGAGGCCGAGGATCGCGCGCGAAAAATGCTCGACCGTGTCGGCCTGCCGGAAGCCAAGTTCCCACTGTCGCGCTACCCGCATGAGCTCTCCGGCGGGCAGCGCCAGCGCGTCGTCATCGCCATCGCCTGCGCGCTGAAGCCAAAATTGCTGATTGCCGACGAGCCGACCACGGCGCTCGATGTGGTGCTGCAGGCGCAGATCCTCGACCTGCTGCGCGATCTGGTCAGCGAAAACCGCATGGGCCTGCTGCTCATCTCGCACGACCTTGCGGTAGTGACCGAGATGGCCGACCGCCTGACCATCCTGCGCGGTGGCGAAGTGATGGAAGCCGGCGACACCGCGCGCACGCTGTCGGCACAACACCACCCCTATACGCGCGAGCTGGCGCTGGCTTCCATGCATGTGCCGGCGCGGCCCAAAAAACACCTTGCCGGTTCGGCAAAGCCGCTGCTCGAAGTCGAAGGCCTGAGCCGCGACTATCCGGGTCGGCGCAAATCCTTGTTCCGAGCGGCAGAGCCAATCCACGCCGTCGACGATGTATCGCTAACCATCGAGCCGGCCCAGTCGGTAGCCCTCGTTGGCCGTTCCGGCTGTGGCAAATCCACGCTCGCCCGCATGATCCTGGCATTGGACAAGTCGACGGCGGGCTCAATCCGCTTTCGCGGCCAAACCATCACCGGCAAGTCAGAGGCCGAGCTGAAGCCGGCCAGGCGCGACATGCAGGTTGTCTTCCAGGACCCTTACGGCTCCTTCGATCCACGCCAGAAGGTCGAGAAGCTGGTCGCCGAGCCGTTGCATCTTCTCGAGACCCAGCCGTCGAAAGCCGAGCGGCGCGAGATGGTCGCGCATGCGCTGCATGAGGTCGGACTCGGCCCGCGCGACATGGACAAATATCCGCATGAATTCTCGGGCGGCCAGCGCCAGCGCCTATCGATCGCCCGCGCCATCAT
>NZ_RZSN01000013.1:0-60748 GCF_003997315.1 Mesorhizobium sp. M1A.F.Ca.IN.020.04.1.1 | reverse complement strand
GCGACAAGCTGTTCAAAGCAAGCGCTTTGCAGGCCGTTGGCGCATTCGGATAACGATGCAGGTAGTCCTCTAGCGCCTCGATGGTGCCGATCTTGAGGGCCTGCTCGCAGGCGAGCTCGGCTTCCTTGATTGGAGCAACTTCGATTTGCGCTTGCGCCGCATTCGAAAACGCGACGCTCAACCCGAGCAGACTGAGTCCGCCCAGAAGTAGCGACTGTATCTTACGCATTACGCCCACCCTTGCCACTACATACCCCATAGGCTGTTGATACTATTGATTTGTTAGCAATTTGTCAACCATATCGGAAGAAATCGGCTTGAGAGATGGTTAACTTTGAGCGGCTGCTTGGGCCTGTGAAGGCTATTTCTCGCCGACGGGGCTGAATCGCGTCGTGGCCGCAGAAATGCGGCGCCGAAAAACAGGCGAACCGGCAGCATGTCGAGTTCAGATTTCGAACGTCCTGCTTTAGTCGCTGAACACCGTCAGCGTCCGAAAGAAGGCGTTGCTCGGAGCACCGTTCGGTCCTTCCACGAAGCGCACCGCGAGCACGATCGAAAGCGGCATCTTGCGCCTGACATTGACCGTCGCCGCCAAGGCGTGGCGCACGAATCTGTCGCGGACCGTCATCCAGCCGGAAAAGCCGATTGTCTGCGCGCCGACATCCTGCTGCCAGTCTATAGGCCGGTCCGGGCGGGCGAGCGCCAGGCCGAACGCGATTGCCGGAGCCTCGGCATGGGCGAGTTCGATGGCGGCCTCTATTCTGCGAAAGAAGGGCGGGAATTGATGATCGATCGATGCTGCGACCGCACCCTCCGCATGCGGGCGCAGGAACACGCCGCCGCCGTCGGGCGCCACCAGCAACAACGGCAGCGCTGCAGTGCGCGGCGTAAGCAGCCTTGCGCTCCTCAGCACGTCGTAAGCGAGCGCGCCTGAAGCGCTGGCCGCCTCGGCTCTGCCTGATGCGTCTGGCTGCGGCCTGGCGAGACCGTCTCCAAGCAAGGCGGTGGCAGTATCGTGGCGGCCGACCGAAGCGGCGATGCCGGCGAGCGTCTCGATCGCTGCCTCGCCGTTCGGCTCGAGGTCGCTGAGAGCCAGATATTTGCGATCGGCAGGCGTATATTTCAGGTTCTCGCGCGCGCTGTCGACTTCGGAACGCGCCGTGTTCTGCGCGATGGCCATTTGGTGGAGCAGCCGGGTGTCATCGGATCGCAGCGTCCGCAACGCCTCCAGGACAGGCAAGCGGTTGTCGTACCAATTCGACGTGCGGAACATGCCGTCCGGTTTCGACCGGTACCAGTAGAGCGGCTTTGGAATGGGCCTGAGCTTGAGCCCGGCGAGTGAGGCCCGCGCGAAGAACTCCCAGTCGTGCATGGCATAGGTGGGATCCTCAAGCCAAAATCCGATCTGCGAGAAAACCGACCGGCGCACCATCGCATTGGCGTCGCCATAGACGTTGTGGATCAGGCCCAGCGCGTCGGGGCCGCCAAGCGGCAGATACTGGATCAGGCCGTCGGCCCGGTCCTCGGGCACGAAATCCTCATAGAAGAGCAATTGGAAGGCCGTGCAGATGTCCGCGCCCGATGCCGCCATGCCACGGACGAAATGCTCGACGGCTTCCGGAAAAAGCGCATTGTCGTCGTCCACGAACAGGATCAGTTCGCCGCGCGCGGCGCGCACGCCGGCATTGCGGGCGGCGCCAAGATGCTTGTGCGGCCGGCGCAGGATCCTCCATCCGCGCTTACGGAAGCCTGGTTCCAACGTATCCAGCAATTGCCTGGCTTCTTCCAGATCGCTTCCGTCGTCGACCAGCACCAGTTCAAGATTGCCGTAGGTTTGCGCCTCGACCGCTTCGATGGCTTGTTTGAGATAGAGCGGCCGGTTGCGATGCGCCATAACCACCGAAACCAGGGGCGCCGGTTGGGGCCGCTTGCGAACGCGCTTCCGGGCAGCGGGCACATTGCGTGTATCCAGCCATGCCTTGCGGCAGGGGCCCGTCATATCGATCCGCCGTGGCCGGGGCGGCTTCTCGAGCGCCGCCAGCATGGCGGCCGCCAATTGCGCCGCGTCGGGCTCGACCAGCGGCGGCTGGCCGGCTTGAGCCTTCCAGGCTTCGGCATTCGCGCCGGCATTGGTTGCAACGAAGGGCAGCCCTGCCGCGGTGCATGCGCCAACGGCCTCGCCGGTCGATGCGGCAAGGCTGGGGACAACGGCCAAGGCGCCGCTGCGTGCGAGGTAGTCGAGCCTCTCCTCGAGGGTCGCGCGCGGCAACAGCTTGAGCCGGAACGGCCAACGTTCGGCGCGCCGCAGAAGCAGTCCGCCGCTGTGCTCGCCCATGATCTTGCCGAATGGACCGAACGCGGTGAGGGTCAGCCCTTCGGGCGCCGATTGCGCGAGGATGTCGAGCGCGTCGCAGAGCAGCGTCAGCCCGTCACGAAAGCGCGATCCGGCCAGGGCGGCAAGCTCACGCGCCTTGCTCGCGATGGGTGGCTGCGGCGCTTCGGTCCGGACGGCCCGAAGCGGTGGCGGCAGCACCGTCGCCTTGCGCACCTTCCAGCCTCTCGACAGCATCCATTGGCGCAGGGCGGCGGATGCACAGACCGTCCTGTCGGCCATCTCGGCGCAGTACTTTTCCATGTAGGCCGTGGCGATCGCCTCGGTGCTGCCCATGAATGTTTTGTCGGCTTCATGCGCCCATTCTTGCGGAGCGCGGGCAAGGAGGACGATCGGCGGCGTGGCGAAGGCATCGGTCTCAGCCGCGAGCAGGGTGAAGTAGGGCAGGCCACCCTCCAGCGGCGCGTAGACCAGATCGTAACTGCACCGCTCGAGATAATGCAGCAGCGCAGCGGAGCGGCTTTCGGGCGTCGCCAGCGAGGGAAGCAGCTGGTCGGACCGGTCGAGAACCTCCAGTTTGACCGAGGCGGCCCCGAACTCCGCCCGGCGGGCCGCGACCTCGTCCGTGGATGGCACGTCCCGGCCGGCAACCCACAGCAGCGTGACGTCGTCTCCGTCTTCGGCGAAGAGCCTGGCAAGTTCGCCGGGCGCCGAGGCATCGTCTTTATCGGCGTCGCGCCGGATCGCAGGCGTGACCACGCAGATGCGGCGACGACCGCCTTCCGGCTTCGGCTTGCTTGCAGCGGTCATTGAACGTTCCTCTGACCCAAATCGACCGGCAAGGCTTCCACGCTTCTCTGGTCTTTGACCATGCCGGATTTACTTTTCAGTGATCATCCTTCTGCGCCGTTGATAAACCAATGCAATCAAGCGGCCCCTAAAAAGACTGTGCAATCAAGCGATTGTTACAAGTTTATCGACACGGCATAACCAATCTTTACGCGTCCCGGCTAACCGTTCACGGCATAGCAGGAGGCGCGAATGAAAACGATATTGAAGTTTCTCGCTGCGCTCGCCTTGACGGGCGCGATGATCTCGACGAGCTCGGCAGACCAATTGCTGCGTCCGCGCATGAATCTCGGCAAGGGCTACGTCAAGACGATCAGCGGCGACCGCGGCGGCTATGTAATCGACTATGCCATCCGCATGCTGAAGATGCGCCGCAGCGGCGGTTTCGTGCGCTTCAACGGTGCGTGCGATTCGGCCTGCACGCTTTACCTGGCGATGCCCAAGAGCAAGGTCTGCGTCACGCGCAACGCATCGTTCGGCTTCCACCTGCCGTATGGCGCCGGGGTGCGCGGCAACCAGGTCGCGGCCGACTTCATGATGAAGAACTACCCTGGCTGGGTTCGCGGCTGGATCGTCAAGCGCGGCGGCCTGAAGAACTCCGTCACCACCATGACCTATGCGGATGCGAGCCGGTTCCTGCCGACTTGTCCCGCCGAACAGCGTTCGACCATTGCGAGCCTCAGCCCAACGCGCCTGCGCGGCGGTTGAACCCCGCAGCAAGTGCTGGGACACCGACGACGGCGGGTGCTTCAGGGCGCCTGCCGTTGCCGTTTCAAGCGGCCGCTCACATTTGAACGGAGAGGTCGTTTGTGTATGTTCGGGCAAACTCCAACGGGTGTGGCGTGAATGCAGTCTTGTCAGAAGTTCGTGCTGATCGCTTCGCCACGAACCGGTTCTCAAGCGCTCAATCGCCATCTCAACCAGTATGACGGAATGGTGCTGCACGGCGAAATCTTCAATCCGAGCTTCGTCGGCTTGCGCCATGACTATCACGAGAAAATCGATCTGCCGCGCGATCGGGTCGATTTGCGAGATGTCGAGCCGGAGCAGTTCATCGCGCGCATCTTCGACGGTCAGTCGGCTCGCTTCATCGGTTTTCATATATTTCCCGACCAGACGCGCGCGGCCATACTCCCCGTGCTGGAAGATGAAAGCGTCAAGAAGCTCTGGCTTGTCAGGAATCCGATCGCGTCCTTCGTCTCGTTGCTCGAAGCGGAAGCATCCGGAGTATGGACAGTCCATGCCACCGACCGGTTCGCAGCCGACAGCCCCAGAAAGAAGGTGCATTTCGACATAGAACGTTTCAACGCGTTTCTGCGCGAGCTGAATCTGTTTCGCGCAAAGATCAGATCGGTGCTGTTCGAGACCCGACAGCCGTATTTCCCGATCCACTATAGCGACATCGGCGATCCACTGGTTGGCAATGCAATCATTGCCTATCTCGGCGGTTCCCAGCGACTGGACCACTTCGAGACCGAGATCCTGAAGCCGCCGCAGCGGCCTTTCGTCGACCGCATCGAGAATTACTGGGAATTCGTGACCTATTTCAGGGCAGTCTCGACGGACGATCTGTACGCGTTCGGCTGACGTCGGAATGAAGCCGGGCCGGCCCGCAACACGGTCTCAGCCTTCTTCGCTGCCGCAAGTTGGCCGCTTCCATGCTGATCGGCGCTTTGGCAAGCCCATCGTCTTTCAATGTTTGCGGTTAACCAGTTCTGAAGAGACGTCGTTAACGCACACTTGATTTTGTTGACTCTTTCCTGCCCCGAACCGATTTTGCGCACGAGGTTTGAAAGCTGCCGGCCGTGGTTTCTGGCCGGAGCACAAACTGGCGGTGGGCAATCTCATGAGTATCGGCGGCGGTATGGGCTCGGCGAGCCGGTCCGAGGGCGGCCAGACGGGATCGAGGACGAAACCTGCATTGACGCAGGAACTTCGCTTCACGCGGACGTCCTTGCGCGTCATTTGCACCAGCCTGTGGTTATGGCTTCTGCTGGGCATCTACCGGGCCGTAATCGTCGATCCGCAAACGACATTTCAGGGAGGCCTGGCGTCCATTCCCATGGGATTGGCGGCAAGCTATTACGACCTGATACTCATCACATCGGTGACGGCGGCAACGCTGATCCTGCTCTTCCTTACAAAGTCAAGCCGGCTCGCATCCGCGGCCGTCGCCTCCCTTTTCTATCTCGTGGTCCTGGTGTCGCTCGGCTGGGGATTTGCCAACATCAATCTCGTCAAGATGCTGGGTGAGCCTTTCACCTTCCAGTGGCTGGTCTATGGCGACTTCCTGCAGAATGCCGACGCCAAGAGCGCGATGGGCGATGCCCTCAACGTGAGGGATGCCGCGATCCTTTTCGGGTCCATCGTTCTGGTGCTGGCCCTCGGCTACGCCGCGGGCAGTTTGTGCCAGCGGCTGAGTTCCGCAGGCCGCAAGAGGTTTCTCATCGCTTTGGTTCTGTGCGTTGGCGCGGCCCTGGTCGGCAGCGGCTATCATGTGCGCGCTCAGTCGCTGCCAGCATCCAAGGTCGACAATCCTATCGTGTATTTCGTTCAGTCGGCGTGGTTCAGTTCGACGCCGGTGACTTTTGCGATGAGCGCCGGCGGCGATGATCCCGATGTCGCCAGCGTCGGGGAGCGTCCGGCGGAAACCTCAAGCTTCAAGGCGCCGACGCCAAATCCGATCAAGAACGTGCTGATTTTCATGATGGAGTCGGTGCCGTCGAAATACATCGAGACCTTTGGCGGCCAGTATCCGATCACGCCGAACATAAAGAGCTATGCCGGAGATTCCATTCGGTTCGACAAGATCTATGCGCATGCTCCTTCCACGCACTATTCGATCTTCTCGCTGCTGACCTCGATGTACAACGACATCTCATTCTACGGGATGACTGCCAAATATCCGTACCTGCCGCTGGAGACGATCTCCAACACCCTGTCCAAGCACAATTTTCGCACCGGGTTCTTCTGGAGCGCCGATTCCCGTTTCCAGCGTGTGGACGAGTTCCTGCTCAACAAGGGACTGGACGTCATCCAGGACTATCGGGGGCAGAAATGCGCCACCCCGACCTTCAAGCTCAGTACCGAGCAGTGGAAGAACATGGACTACAACAGTGACCTCTGCACGGCCCAAACGATCATCGACTGGATGAAGAAGGATCCGCAGAAGCCCTTCTTCGGCATCATGTTCACGGCGATGACGCATTATCCGTACATCACCGGCAGCCCGATGTTCTCGAAGATGGTGCCTTCCGCTAAAGACATCGGGCCGGTGCACTACGTCGATGACGAAAAATTCAATGCCTATCTCAACGCCCTGAAGGTCGGCGACGCAGCGTTCGGTGAAATCCTCGATTCACTGAAGCAGTCCGGCAAGCTCGATTCGACGCTGGTTGTCGTCCTTGGCGATCATGGCGAGGCGTTCGGAGAACATGGCGACTACGTCCATGCCACCGCAATCTACGACGAGAACGTCCACATTCCGCTGATAATGATCAACAAGCACCTTTTCCATGACGAAGTCGCTCATCCGGTCGGCGGCATCGTCGACATCGCTCCGACGATCATGGACATACTGGGACTGCCATTGCCCGAGCAGTGGCAGGGCCGCAGCCTGTTCAGCGAGCAACGGCCAAACAGGACCTTCTTCTTCAATCCGTGGGCCGGCTCCTTGCTCGGTTATCGCGATAATGATCGAAAGGTGATTTTCAACGCTACCACCGGCAAGGTCGAGGAATACGACCTTAAGGCCGATCCCGGCGAAAAGACGAACCTATTCGAAGAAGGCTTGAGCGATCGAACGGCGCTGCTGCAGCCGATTGCCGGCTGGGTGCAATCGCAAAAGCGGCGCATAGCCACACTTGTCGCCAACGCGGCCGGAGACGCGGGGCACTGCGCAGCCACAAGCTTGGAGATCGACGCGGCCGGCACCGACTACCAGGGTCAGCCTCGCTTCGACGTCTTCGCCGACGGCAAGCGCCTTGGCGAGATCGCCGTCCAGGGCAAGGAGAGCAAGGCCTCGACAGGCGAGCAGCGCGTGGCGGAACTGACGGAGGCGGCCGTCGAGGCGCAACCGTTCCACATCGACCTTAGCGGCGTGCCCAATCCAAAGACGATCGAAATTCGTTATGTCAACGACGAGTGGGCCGGAGACGGCCGGCCCGGCGATCGCAACCTTTTCATCAAGAGCATAAAAGTGAACGGGCAGCTTGTGCCCAAGAGCAAGCTGCACGTGGACGAGCAATCCCATGGCTACACCGACGACAGCGGAACCGCCATGTATACCAACGGCTCGCTATGGGTCAGCGGTCCGTTTATCGAAGGATGCATGTAGGGCAGGGCATCGGCGGCAGCGCTTCGCTTTACAGCTTGCCCTCCGGCCGCCATTCCCGCCGGTACCAGTCGACGAATTTCGCCAGTCCTTCCTCGATCGGCACTTTCGGCTTGAAGCCGATGTCGCGCTCTAGCGCGCTGGTGTCGGCAAAGGTCTTCTCGACATCGCCGGGCTGCATGGGCAGATCCTCACGGATGGCCTTCACGCCGAGCAGCCCTTCCAGCGTCTCGATGAAGCGGCCGAGATGCACCGGCTGGCTGTTGCCGATGTTGTAGATGCGGTGGCGCTCGCGGCCGGCCGCCGGCGGCTTGTCGAGAACCGCAATCACGCCCTCGACAACGTCGTCGACATAGGTGAAATCGCGCCACATCTCGCCATGGTTGAAGACGCGGATCGGCTTGCCGGAGAGCATCGCCTCGGTGAAGATCCAGGCCGCCATGTCCGGTCGTCCCCAGGGGCCATAGACGGTGAAGAAGCGCAGGCCCGTCTGCGGCAGCCCAAAGAGATGCGAATAGGTCGAGCTGATCAGCTCGTCCGCCTTCTTGGTCGCCGCGTAGATCGACACCGGATTGTCGACGCGGTCGCTTTCCACGAACGGCACCTTGGTGTTGCCGCCATAGACCGAGCTCGACGAGGCATAGACCAGATGCTTGATCTCGGGCGATGCACGGCAGAGCTCCAGCACCTCCAGGTGGCCGGCGATGTTGGCGTGGATATAGGCGCGCGGATTTTCGAGCGAATAGCGCACGCCCGCCTGGGCGCCGAGATGCACGATGCCGCTAAGCAGCGTTCCCTTGAGGTTCGCCGCCAGCGCGCCCGACTCGGCTATGTCGAGTTGCTGGAACGAAAATCCGTGCCGGCCGGAAAGCCTGGCGAGCCGTGCCGCCTTCAATGCCGGGTCGTAGTAGGCGTTCATGCTGTCGACGCCGACAACGGCGTCGCCGCGGGCGAGCAGGCGCTCGCAGACATGGCTGCCGATGAAGCCGGCGGCTCCGGTCACAAGGATGGTCATGCGCGGACCTCGGATGAGGGTAGGGGCGGGATCATTTCCGTCTCGGGGCTTTCTTGGCTTGCGCCGGCGGGTTCGGCCAACGCCAGCCATCGCCTTCGCCAGGCGCGGGCTGCGGGCGCGCCACATAGGCGAGCGAAACATTGGCCTCGAGATAGACGCGCGACAGCATCTCGGCGAGCACGCCCGACGTTACCATCTGCAGGCCGGCGATGACCAGGAAGAAGCCGGTGAACAGCATCGGGCGCGTTCCAATGTCCTGTCCGAAAAACACCTTCAAGCTGAACAGGTAGGCAAGGATCAGCGAGCCGAGCACGCCGAACACGATGCCGATGCCGCCGAAGAAATGGCCGGGCCTGGTGCGGTAGCGCATGAAGAAGAACATGAAGACCAGGTCGAGCACCACGCGGAAGGTGCGCGAGATGCCGTATTTCGACTGGCCGTGGATGCGGGCGTGATGCGTCACCACCTCCTGGGCGATGCGGCGCGGCGTCGTCACCGTCGCCAGCCAGGCCGGGATGAAGCGGTGCATTTCGCCATAGAGCCTGACGCTGCGGATGACGCTGCCGCGGAACACTTTGAGGCTGCAGCCATAGTCCTTCAGCCGAACCCCGGTGACGCGCGCGATCAGCGAGTTGGCGATGCGTGACGGCAGCCGGCGCATCCAGAAACCCTCCTGACGGTTCTTGCGCCAGCCGGCGACGAGGTCGAGGTCCTCGGTCAGCAGTCGATAGACCATGCGCGGTATGTCGAACGGATCGTTCTGCAGGTCGCCGTCGAGCGTCGCTATGACATCGCCGCGGGCAGCGTCGAGGCCGGCCTGCATGGCCGCCGTCTGCTTGAAGTTGCGCACCAGCTCCACAGCGTGCACATGCGCACCGTATTCGGCCGCCAGGCGGCGAATTTCATTCGGCGTGGCGTCGGTGCTGCCGTCGTCCACCAGCACCACTTCCCAGGGCTGGCTGTAGTTCTCCATCGCCTGGTGGATACGCACGATCAGCGGCTCGACGTTGTCGGCCTCGTTATACATCGGGATGACGATGGAAAGCTGGTGCTCGGGCATGACGGCACCGGCAGGCAGCCCCGACTGAGGAATGGGAAGCATGTCCATGGCGGTCATTTCCTTGCGGGTCCCGTAGCCGGCGTCTCCGGCAGCGTCGATTTCGAGGGAAACAGCCAGGCGATCGCACCGGTGGCAACGGCCGAGCAGAGGATGAACAGATGCAGCGCCAGCGCCGCCTGCAGCCCGTCCTTCATGGCGATGCCGGAATAAAGCAGCGCCGCTGCCGCGCCCGCCTCATAGGTACCGAAACCGGCGACGCCCTGCACCGGCAGGATGGCGGCGGCCTCGGCGCCGACGGCGCCGGGAAAGGCAGTCTGGAAGGAGGTGCCGAGCAGCATGGCGAGCAGCCATCCCTGCACGGCAAGCTTCAGCGTCCAGTTGGCGACCGTCCACCACCAGCCGTAGCGAGAGCGCCCCGTGGCCTCGGTGAAGATATCGCGCAGCTTGCCGAGCTTCGACACGATGCTGCCGCGCCCGGCCCAGTCATGCGGCGCGCGCGCCCAGCGCGGCAGATACCAGGCGGCGGCAATCAGCGCCGCGATGGCCGCAGCCCTGAGGGCCGGGTGAAGACCGGGCCACACCAGGCAGGCGAGCACACCGACGACGAAGGCGTCCTGCAGCCTGAACCACAGGAGCGAAGCGCCGGCGCGCACGATCGAGATGCCGAACACCTGCCGCAACAGCAGCGGGAAGGCGGTCTCGCCGCCGCGGAACGGCACCACGTTGATCATGGCGTTGTGAATCAGGATGACGCGCAGGCAGGCGCCGAAGCGGCCGTTCACGTCGTCGCGGAACTCGTCGCAGACCCGCAGCGCGCGCACCACATAAGTGACGAACAGCGCCAGCGTCACCGCAGCGAAGGCGCCGGGCGTGATGCTGGCGAAGGCGTCGCCCACCATCTTCCAGCGCGAGTCTGCCGCAAGCCAGGCCAGCAGCGCCAGGGTGACGATTATCGAGAATGCTTTTTTCAACCAGTTCTCCGAATGGCGCCGACCGCCGCACTCCGGGTAATTGCTTCGATTTCGAAATCGGGCGCACGGCCGGGGACGGCTCCAGGCCGCCGGCTCCCTTGCCGGCTTCCAATGGCCTGGCGAGGCGCCAAGATTCCGAGCCCTTCCGTGGTCGCCGGCCCGTTCAACGTTTCTGCTCCATCATAAGCGGCCGATCCTATAAACCAGCGGCTTGCCCATCCACAAGCTTTGGCGCGGCCGCAATCACTGTTCGCGGGCGATCCTGGCTCGCTGCGACGGGAAGGTTGACACCATTCCTCGAGCGGCAGTTAATATCACGTGGGGGCGGTAGCTGCGCATTGGGATCGAATACCCAATCTGGGTAGTGACGCCAGATCGAAAGGCGTCGTCGAAATGTTATCGCTCATCATTCCTGCAGTTCGAAAAATATTGCCGTCCAGACCAGCGCGGAGCGTGAGGTGCCGTCGTTCTGCGCGGCGCACGGACCTGATGCTTCTGCTCTTCTGCGGTGTAGTGGCGCTGTCCGGCGTTGCTCACGCAGCCGGCGCTGGGTCTCCGGCAGCGGCACAAGCAGGCACCACGCCGACGGCATTTGAGTTGCAGTTGTTCTATGCCGACCGCACCTGGAACTGGGAGGACGGAGCCGCCTATTTCGCCCAGGACAGGCGCATGCGTGCCTGGACGTCAAAGCCTGGTTCAACGTCCTTCGCCGAAGGCACATGGCATCTCAGCAATGATGGCAAGATGTGCATGGAGCTCGTCTGGCGGTCCACGGCCTATGCGGCACAGCCCATCCGCACCTGTTTCAGCCATCGCGTCCTGAACGGGACCGTCCAGCAACGGAGGGATCCGGATGGCCGGTGGTACAGCTTCAGGCACGCTTCGGACAATTCGGCCGACGAGTTCAAGAAAATTCAGGCGGGCGATACCAGGAGCGTCGATTTTGAAAAGGCCCGCAAGTTGGTCGATCCCAAGAGTTAGTCGCTGCTGGCGCACGTCCAGAAAAATGCCTAGAGCGGCTGGCCGTTTCACGGAAACGCCGACCCGCTCTATCTCTTTGCTCACGCAATTTCCGGACGGAAAACCGCTGCACACGTCCTGGAATTGCTCTAGCAGTTTCCGCTCGGAATTGTCCCGGCGGATCAAATCTAAGAGGCTCGCTGAGACAAGCCCTCAACCCAGCTCAGCGAGCCCACGCCCCGACACAGTACTCACAGGGACGACTGCCAGCCGTGCAGGCTGGCGTTTTTCCGCGGCGTTCATGCCGCGCGGCGCGCGCTTCGCGCGCGAGACGTCGGCGGACGCTTTGAAAACCTTCGGCTTCAGGGCCGGTCGGAGCCCGAAGAAGGGCGCTGCCGTCCTGACGATGGTGTCGAGATCGGAAAATTCCGCCACAAAGCCCAACTGCTCTTGTGCAAGGCTGGGATCGGCGAACAGCCCGGCCGGGTCGCCGGGCCGGCGCGGTTTATAGGCGACCGGGACCGTCCGGCCGGTGACGCGGCCGACGGCCTCGAGGATCTCCTTTATCGAGATGCCTCGGCCGGTGCCGAGATTGACGGACAGGCTGTCGCCGCCGGCCTCGAGATGCATCAATGCCATGAGATGCGCGCGGGCGAGGTCGCTGACGTGGATGTAGTCGCGCACGCATGTGCCGTCCGCCGTCTCGTAATCGGCGCCGAAGACCTCGATCGCCTCGATCATGCCGGACGCCGCCATCAGCACCCTCGGAATGAGGTGGGTTTCGGGTGTATGCCACTCGCCAAGCTCGCCTTCGGGATCGGCGCCGCAGGCGTTGAAGTAGCGAAGGATCGCGTATCTCGTTCCATAGGCAGCGGCATAGTCCCTGATGATTTCTTCGCCCACCAGCTTGCTGCGGCCATAGGGGCTGATCGGCTTCTGCGGCGAGGCCTCGCTCACCGGCAATGCTTCCGGCACGCCATAGGTCGCGCAGCTCGAGGAAAAGATCACCTTGTCGATGCCGCTTGCCCGCGCGGCGTCCAGTACGGCGATGGTGCCGCCGACATTGGTCGCATAGTAATCCGCCGGCGCGCTGACCGACTCGCCGACATAGGCAAGGGCGGCGAAATGGATGATCGCCTGTGGTCTGTGAGTCTCGATCGCCCGCCGCAACGCTTCGCGGTCCCGGATGTCGCCGACGACCAGCGGCCCCCAGGCGACGGCTTTCTCGTTGCCGCGGCTCAAATTGTCGTAGACCACCGGCAAGTAGCCCGCCGCCGACAGCAGCTTGCAGGCATGGCTGCCGATGAAGCCGGCGCCACCCGTCACCAGAACGGGGCGGCGGGTCATCATGCCGTTGCCTCCCTGGCGGTTGATGCCTGGACCCTGCGCGGGGCGATGAACCGACGTCCGCCCAGGACGGCGTCGAAATAGGCAGTGGTGTGGGCGAGGCCTTCGCTCAGCGCAACCTTCGGCTCCCAGCCGAGATGCTGCCTGGCAAACGAGATATCGGGCTTGCGCTGCCTGGGGTCGTCGACCGGCAGCGGCCGGTGCACGATGCGCGAGCGCGAATTCGTATAGTCGATGACCAGCTCGGCCAATTCCATGACGGTGAACTCGACGGGGTTGCCGAGATTGACCGGGTGCTGAGGGGCCACGCCGGCGTTCATCAGGCGCACGAAGCCTTCGATCAGGTCGTCGACGAAGCAGAAGGAGCGCGTCTGCGCGCCGCTGCCGTAGACGGTGATGTCGTCGCCGCGCAGCGCCTGGACGATGAAGTTCGACACCACGCGGCCGTCGTCGGGCCGCATGCGAGGGCCATAGGTGTTGAAGATGCGCGCGACGCGGACATCGATGCCGTATGTCCGTGAGTAATCGAAGAACAGCGTCTCGGCCGAGCGCTTGCCCTCGTCGTAGCAGGAGCGCGGACCGTGCGTGTTGACATTGCCGAAGTAACCTTCGGGTTGCGGATGCACCAGCGGATCGCCATAGACCTCCGAAGTCGAGGCTTGGAAGATCTTGGCGTTGTGTCGCCGCGCGAGCTCCAGAAGGTTGATCGAGCCGAGCACGCTGGTCTTGAAGGTGTGGATCGGATCGGCCTGGTAATGCGGCGGAGAAGCCGGGCAGGCGAGATTGTAGATCTCGTCGACAGCCAGGTCCGTCGGCAGTTCCTCGACGATGTCGTGCCTGATGCAGGTGAAAGTCGCGTCACGCGCTATCGCTGACAGGTTGTAGCGCTTGCCCGTGTGGAAATTGTCCAGCGCGATGACTTCATATCCATCGGCAAGCAGCCTTTGGCACAGATGAGAACCCAGAAATCCTGCTCCGCCGGCGACCAGCGCGCGTCCTTTATCGGCACGCCTCCGTCCCGGCTTGGTGTCCAGCTTCAGAACCTTGATGACCCTACCCATGGCGACCTCATACTCGCACACACCCACGCATCATCGTTCCGGGCCGGGGCAACAGCGTTGCCCGACCAGGTGAAATCATGGCGATCCCTCCGCATACGCGGAGTCGCCAGAAACGTGTGTTTTGTCTGAGTAAGCGGGGTCGTTGCCGTACGGCTTATGTGCTGCCGCTCAGCGTCCCTTTGCCCCTAAGTCGCGATCCACGAACATGGTTGCCACCACCGCGGACTGCTCGCCCAAATTGCACACCCAACGTATAGAAAGATATACCTGTGCGCCGCATAGTCAACTAATTTAGGGATTCATTAACGTTACTCTTTTGCTGTTGGTTAACTGTAGGCGTAGGCAGGCGCGCCTTTTGCGTCATAAAAAGGGCGGTTCCGTCCGGTTTTCCCGCGGTAAACACCGCGTGCCGCGGTCTTCGCAAAACTCGTCGAGCGTTAGGGCGGAAGGCTTCAAGGTGAAGACAAGGAACGCGTCTGGCGCCGTCTCTCGGCCTCTGGCATTTCTTGCGGCCGGTCTTTCGGGCTAGAAAATTGCGCAAGTATATCTTAGTTCGCCAACAGGTAGATCTGGCGAGCCTATAGGCCCTGTCCGCGAAACGCGCTTTCCGAATTGATCGGGGCTAGGCGGCCGTGGTGACGACGGCTCCGCAGCCGTGCTGTCCGGCACGCCGAGATGGCCTCCCGGCATCGCCACCACTCTGAGGTGCTTAAAAAAGGGAGCACAAGGAGTAGCGCAGGTTGGACAACTGGACGCCGTGCATTCCCGTTTCTACTCCTCATTGCCCTCCTTATTCTCCGCCCATCTCCTTCTTGAACTGGGCGAAGTCGACCTGCATGCCGTTGAAGATGGTGCTCCAGTGGCGGGTCAAGGCGGCCAAGGCGACTGCCTCCTGGATCTCCTCGTCGGTGGCGCCGGCGCGTTTGGCGTTCTCGGTGTCCGACCAAACACAATAATTGCAGGGGATTTGCGCCGCGACCGCCAGCGAGATCAGCGACTTCACCTTCGGCGGCAGCGCCGTCTTGTCACTGATCTCGATTGCCTTGACCTCTGCCCACGCGCCGGGCAGACCGGCTTTCGGGAACTGCTTCATGAAGCCGGGTACGCCCCCGATGGTCGACTGGATGTCCTTGATGGCGGCGTCATAGTCGTCGGCGCCGGCAGGCACGGTCAAGGCCGCGGTGAACGCGATAGCGGCGAGCAGCGAGGCGGAACGAAGGTAGGAATGCGCGCTTGAGATGATGCGAATGACAGGCATGGTGTTCTCCTCTGGTTTTTGTTAGCCTTACGGTGTAAGGTGATTTGAACATGAACCTTACAGTGTAAGTTGTCAAGCGGCGCCATGGACTCACCGAGCAAGAAAATCCGAACCCGCGGAAAATTGTCCCGCGAGATGATCGAGGACGCGGCCTTTGAGGTAATCGAGCGGGAAGGGCTCTCCGGCTTCTCGATGCGCAAGCTCGCCGCCAGGCTCGGCTGCGAGGCGATGAGCATCTACCATCACTTTCCCTCGCAGGCGCATCTCTACGAGGCGCTGGTCGATCGCCAGATGAGCGGGCTCGTGATCCCCGATCACAGCCTTCCTTGGCGTGAGCGGGCGCGCATCGGTATGCAGGAATTCCGGCGTGTGGCGACCGAGCATCCGGCCTTCGCGCCGTTCATCGTCGTCTATCGCATGAACTCGCCGCCCTGCCTCGCCAAGTTGAACGCCATCATCGGCCTGTTCGAGGATGGCGGCTTCGGACCTGAGCTCAGCGCCCGTCTGTTCCGCGCCGCCGGTTATTATCTGATGGGCGCGATCCTCGACGAGACCGCCGGCTACGCCAAGGGGCCGTCGGCGGTCACCACGGTCAGCGACGAAGAATTGCAGCGCGACTATCCCAGTGTCGTGGCGGCCGCGGCTTATTTTGGCACAAGCGGTTTCGACAAGACTTTCGAGCTTGGCCTGGAGATGTTTCTGGACGAGATGGAGCGGATTCGCGACGCTGCCCGGGACGAGGCCGCCAAAAGTGGCGATCGCGCCCGCAAGAAACTCTAACCAGGGCTTTCAATGCGCTTCCTCTCGGTTCTTGTCCTCATCGCCGGCGCTGCCATCGGGGTCTTTTATCCCTGGGCGGTGAGCAATTTCTCCGGCCATGCGATCGGCACCTGGCGCGTCTACGAGGGCGGCCGCTTCCGGCCGGCGACCGTACGGCTCGCTGCGCGCGACGCGCCTGTTCGCGTGCTGGTCGACCTCACCGCGCGTGCCGAGCGCGTCGCCTCGCAGCAGCACACGGTGCTGACGCTGACCGCGGCAGGCGGCGGCCGCACGGCGCTCGCCTCGACGCTCTCCTTCAACCACACCGACAATCCACGCCAGGTGAGCCCGCAGCTGCCCGACAAGATCTTTCGCGACGAGGCCGGTGTGATAGAGACGGTCACGCCGGGCGCTTACGTCTTCACTGTCGGTCCGGGCGATGCGGACGGGATCGACATGCGCGCCGTCGACCTGATCTTGCGTGCGGGCACCGGCTCGGTCGACGAACGCGCGCAGCCGGCCGGTTACACGCTGATGGGAGTCGGCTTGGCTGGACTGGTGCTTTCGCTGGTCTTTGGGCGCGGCAACAAGCCGCCGCAGAATCCCAACTCGCAGCCCCCGCCGCCGCGCTGGGGCCGCGGCGGTTCGCAAAGGTGAAGGCGGCATGAATTATCGCCACGCCTACCACTCCGGCAATTTCGCCGATGTCGTCAAGCACGCGGTGCTCAGCCGGCTGGTCGAGTATCTGAAGCAGAAGGACAAGGCCTTTCGCGTTATCGACACTCACGCCGGCATCGGCCGCTACGATCTCGCGTCGGTGGAGGCCGGCAAGACGGGTGAATGGCAGGGCGGCATCGGCCGGCTATCCGAGGCCGCGCTCGAGCCTCGGACGGCGGCGTTGCTTCAGCCCTATCTGGAAGCGGTGCGCTTGGAAAATCCCGACGGCGGTCTCCGCCGCTATCCCGGCTCACCGCTGATCGTGCGCCATCTCCTGCGCCAGCAGGATCGGCTTACGGCGATCGAGTTGCATTCCGAGGACGCTGCGCGGCTCAAAGCCGTCTTCGCCGGCGACATCCAGACCAGGGTGATCGAGCTCGACGGCTGGTTGGCGCTCGGCGCGCATCTGCCGCCGAAGGAAAAGCGCGGGCTCGTGCTTGTCGATCCGCCCTTCGAGGAGGAGGGCGAGTTCCAGCGTCTCGTCGAGAACCTGCGCCGAGCGCACCGGCGCTGGCCGGGCGGCATCTACGCGCTCTGGTATCCGATCAAGGATCGCAAGGCGGTCGCCGCCTTCCGCGCCGCGCTGAAGGAGACTGGCATTCCAAAACTGCTCGACATCGGCTTCGAGATCCGGCCTGCCTCGAGCGAACCGAGCCTCGACGGCAGCGGCCTTGTGGTGGTGAACCCGCCCTTCACGCTGGAGGCCGAATTGCGGCTGATGCTGCCGGCCTTGCATGGAGTGCTTGCCGTCGAACAGCCGTCGCGCTGGACGATCGAATGGCTGGCCGGTGAGTGAGACCGGGACCAGCCGAAGACTGACCTACGCCAGCGCCGAGGGTGTCACGCCGGTCAGCCGCCGGGTTTCGCGGATCAGATGCGCCTGGTCGGCGTAGCCGGCCTCGATGGCGAGCAGCGCGGTCGAGGCATCGCTATGCCGTCGCTGCAGGCGCCGGAAGCGGTGGAAGCGCAGGATGCGGTCGAGCGTCTTCGGACCATAGCCGAAAGCGTCCTCGAAACGCCGGCGCAGCGTCCGCTCGCTCATGTTGAGGCGGTTGAGCAGACAGGGAACCAGCGGCATCTCCGGCGACAGGCCTTCATCAATGAGGTCGAAGGCCCTGCCCATCAGCGCATCGAGCGCATCGCGCCCCTCTGTATGCGCGCCGACTTCATTTTCCAACTGCCGCACCATGCCGGCGAGGTCGGGCGCGGCCTTGACGCGATCCGACAGTTCGCGGGCGCGCGTACCCCATAAGTCCTGGAGGCTCAGCCGCCCGCCGACGATTTCGCCGGCCGGCAGGCCGAGCCACCCGGCGGCCGCGCCCGGCCGGAAACGGAAGCCGATGATCACCGACCCGGGGGGAAGGCGCTCGATCTGCGGCTCCTTGTCCGGTCCGGCCACGCGGAAGCGACCTTCGATCCATTGCAGATCGATGGTCGCGTCCGGCGTGACGACGATTGGCGGGACGTCCTGCTTCGCCATGCGATGCACCCAGACGACGGAGAAGGCGCCGGCCAGGCCTCGCGGGACGGGCCGTTCCCGAAAGAAAGCCGGTGGTCTGCGCCAGGACCGCTTCCATATCTTCTCCGATCTGCTTCGGCGTCCTCTGGCGGATCCGCTTCGGCCATTTTGGCCGAAATCTTCAATGCGGGTCGCGTCCGCCGTGGCAAAACAGATGCAGCCTCTTGGCGCGTCCAGCGCCTTCACTGCGCCGCATCCAGTCGCGGATGTGGTGACGAATATAGAAGGGAGTGAGAGAAATGAAAGCTCGCATCACCGTCTTCACCCTTGGCGTCGACGATCTGGAGGCGTCGCTCAAATTCTACCGCGACGGCCTGGGCCTGCCGACCGAAGGCATCATCGGCCGCGAGTTCGAGCATGGCGCCGTCGCCTTCTTCGAGCTTGCCGGCGGCTTGAAATTCGCGATCTTCGAGCGCGCGAACATCGCCCTCGACGCCACCGTGCCGCAGAGCGGCCGCAGCCCGACCGAGTTCACCATCGGCCACAACGTGGCGAGCGAGGCCGAGGTCGACGCGACCATGGCCGAGGCCGTCAAGGCCGGCGCGCGCGTCGCCAAGCCGGCGCAAAAGACCTTCTGGGGCGGCTATGCCGGCTATTTCCAGGATCCCGACGATCATCTCTGGGAAGTCGTCTACAACCCCGCTTTCATCCCGAAGGATTGACCCGGAAGCCTGCAGGAGGTCGACATGTCGATCGATACCATTCAGGCGATAGGCGCGCTTCTCATCGGCGGCGTGTTCGTCTTCGCCGGCATCGAGCACTTCCTGAAATTCAAGGCTATGTGCGACTATCTGGCGAGCCGGAAGTTTCCGGCTCCCGCTGTCATGCTGGCAGCCGGCTCAGCCCTCGAAGTCGTCGCCGGCCTGATGCTTGCGCTCGGCCGTGCCGTGCCTTTCGCCGCCGGCGCGCTTGTCCTGTTCACGCTGTCGACGAACGTCGCGCTGCTGCGCTTCTGGGAGTCCGAAGAGCCGGAGCGGCAGGTGCTGCGCAACGCCTTGCTGATCAACCTGGCCGTCGTCGGCGGACTGCTGGTGGCGGGAACCGTCTGACAGCCGGACCGCATCTGGAACGATGATTTGGGAAACCATTGTCTTCACAACCGCTTGACCGCCGCCAAGCGAATCCGCACAGTGCGCGCAACCGACCTTGAGAGGCTGTCATGACTCGCTTCGCCCGTTCCGCCCTTGCCGCGCTGATTTCGCTTCTGACGCCGCTTGGCACGTCGCTTGGTTTCACCCAGGCAGCGCAGGCCGCCGACGTTGCCGTTTTAACCGAGGATGACGGCAGCGTCTGCGCCGAGGCCTGGGTGCTGAGCAAGATCACCGATCGCTTCAGCTATCAGGTTCATCATGTGCCGCACCTGCCGGATGTCGCGATCACCGATTTCCATAACATCCGCCTGCATCGTTACCTGCCGTCGAGCGAGAGATGGCCGATCGGCCGGCACTATTGCCGCGCCACCGTCAGCCTGTCGGACGGCCGCGACCGCTCGATCTTCTACCTGATCGAGGAAGGCCAGGGCTTCGCCTCGATCGGCGACAATGTCGAGTTCTGCGTCTCCGGCTTCGACCGCTGGATGGTTTATAACGGCCGCTGCCGCGTGCTTCGGTAAGAAGCCGCCGATCCATTCCCCGGCCTGCGGCCTTCAGGCCGCAGGACACTCAGTGCGGCCCGCCGACCGCATCAGTCCGATCGCGAATATTGTGAGCTTGCCGGCTATCGCCGGAAGCAAATCGGCTAATCGGCCGCCAATTGACAACTGTCGAACCGTTGCCTAAAAAGAGACAGACCTGTCTCATCACGCGGCAGCATAAATGCCCTCATCGCCCTCCGCCAAACGCCAGCATGTCGTCGACACCGCGTATTCGCTGTTCAAGCGCGACGGCTTCCACGCCACCGGCATCGACCGAATTATTGCCGAGGCCAACATCGCCAAGATGACGATGTACCGCCACTTCCCGGCGAAGGACGAGCTAATCGTCGCGGTGCTCGAGCACCGCGCGGCGCGTTTCGAACGCCAGCTCGACCGGCTGGCCGCGACGGCGGAAACGGCGGAAGCGAAGATCTTAACGATACTGGACTGGCACGAACGCTGGTTTCGCGATCCGGACTTCCACGGCTGCCTGTTCGCGCACGCGCTCGCCGAGTTCGGCGATCCCGATCATCCGGTGTTCAAGGCAGCCAGCCGCCAGAAGAACGGTTTGCGGGCGCGCCTGCGCGCCATCCTGGAAGAAGAGATGCCGCCGGAGCGGGCCGAGGGCGTCGCCACGGCGCTGCTGATGCTGATCGAGGGCGCGACGCTGCTGGCCCAGATGGGGGAGGCTGATGCCGCCATCGCCAATGCGCGCAAGGCGGCTTCCGCCATCCTCGCCGGCGCGCAGGTCCCCCAATGAACGCGACGGTCGTTGGGCTCGCGCTGTCCGCGGCCATTTTGCATGCCAGCTGGAACGCCTTCCTACGGACCGGGGCCGACAGGCTGTGGACGGTCACGGTCATGAGCTTCTCGAGCACTGCCGCTGCTATTGTCCTGGCGCTCTTCCATCCGCTGCCGGCTGCGGCTGCCTGGCCCTATGTCGTGCTATCGGCCGTCCTTCAGGTCGGCTACAGCGTGTTCCTGGTTGCCGCCTACCGCTATGGCGAGCTCGGGCAGGTTTATCCGATCGTGCGCGGCAGCGTGCCGCTGCTGGTGGCGCTCGGCGGCTTCCTGCTGGCCGGCCAGCGGCTCGCCGCGCCGGAACTCATCGGCGTCGCGCTGGTCGCCTGCGGCATTATGGGTCTGTCAGTCGGGCGGGGCAGGGCCTCAGTGACATCGATCCTCTACGCGTTGGCCACCGGCGTCATCATCGCGGCCTATGCGACGGTCGACGCGATCGGCGTGCGCGTCGCCGGCGACAGCGCCGCCTACACCGCCTGGGTGCTGCTGATCTACGGTGCCCTGCTGCCGGCGGCTTTCGTCGGCCTGCGCGGCAGGCTCATTGTCGACCTGCGTGCGCCGGAAACACGCAAGGCCTTGAGCGGCGGCCTATTCGCGCTGCTGGCCTATGGCGCGGTGGTCGCCGCCTTCGCGCAGGGGCCAGCCGGGCCGATCACCGCCATCCGCGAGACCAGCGTCGTCTTCGCGGCCTTCATCGGCCGCTTCTTCCTCGGCGAGCAGTTGACGCCGCTCCGTATCGGAGCCTGTGCCGTCGTCGCGCTGGGCGCGATCTGCCTCGGTTATCGACCCTGACGGCGTCGGTATCGCGCTGGTCACGCTCGCGCGCCCTGGCCGGACAGATAGGCGCAGATCAGCTCGCCGAGCTGCTTCTGCAGCTCCGGCGCATCGAGCATGTTGCGGCGCGCCGCATTGTGGATCACGCCCTCGACGGCGGAGGAGAGCACGCGCGCCACGGTCTCGGTATTCTTCAGGCGCCGGCGGTATTGCGCGACGGCCGCCGCATAGTGCTCGAGATAGCGGGCTTGGAACGAGGCATGCGCGGCGTGCGAGCCGCGGTCGCCCGGCGTCTCGTCGAGTAGCACCTGATGCAGCGTCGGGTGAATGCTGTGCGCGGCGATCATGCCGCGCACCAGCTCGCGCGCGAATTGCCTGAGCGGCTTCTCCTCGGCCGCGGCTTCGCGAATGACGGACAGCACATGGTCGAAGTGGCGGCGTCGGATGGCGTCGACCAGCGCAAGCTTGTCGGGGAAATATTGATAGAGCGACCCGATGCTCACGCCCGCGGTCTCGGCCACCTTGTTGGTGCTGAAGCCCGCCCAGCCGATCTCGCTTAGAACGCGGGCACCTGCTTCGATTATCGCCTCGACGGTGGCGACCGAGCGCGCCTGGCGCGGCTCCTTGCGCATGCGCGGGGCTGGCTTTGCAATGCGAGTAGACATCCCCAACCTGCCTCCCGAGAATATAACCAGAATACTCACATTTGGCCTGAGAGCAATTCCAGGAAAAGTGCGAAGCGGTTTTCCGTCCGGAATTGCGACCAAGGAAGAACAGCAATTCCAGGAAAAGTGCGAAGCGGTTTTCCGTCCGGAATTGCGACCAGGAAGAACAGCAATTCCAGGAAAAGTGCGAAGCGGTTTTCCGTCCGGAATTGCGACCAGGAAGAACAGCAATTCCAGGACTGTGCGCAACGGTTTTCTCCCCTCGGAACTTGCGAGGAGCATGGAACGGCGGAGTCCTCACGCCGTCTGCAGTGGAGCCTGAGCGGATCAAGCTCTCCAGCGGCAGTTTTTTGAATGTGAGCTGTAAGCTCGCTTTTTGCCGCGCAAGCTTTGCCCCTTCGCCGGTTCGGTTCTGCTCCGCCTTGACTTGTAAATCTTTCCGCTGGACAAGATGAGGTGCTTTGTTTGGTGTGCGTTGTCCATTATGAGCAATACGCTCACATTCTACGCTCTGCGCGGCATCAAGATGTCTGGATGATCCGGCGATAGAGAGCATCGGGAATTCTCGACGGCGCAATTTCACTTCGACGGGCAAAGATTCTCTGTCGTTTTTTTCGCCGATGCCCTTGTCAACGCGTCTTGCGTAACCAAAATTCAATAACTGAAATTCATTGTGTTGCTTCGCTGGCTAGATAGCCGCGAGTCAGATATGCATGAGCACGCCGGGTCACTCACGACCTTGGGCAAAACGCAAGGGGCATCGCATGGCAAAGACGACAACCAAGGCGCCGGCGGCGAAAGCGCCGGCAAAGAAAGCGGCACCGAAGGCTGCCGCGAAACCTGCAGCAGCGAAGAAGGCAGCGGCACCGAAGGCAGCAGCCAAGGCTCCGGCCAAGGCTCCGGCCAAGGCAGCGGCAAAGCCTGCGGCGAAGGCTGCGGCTAAGCCGGCCGCGAAGGCGGCAGCGAAGCCCGCCGCCAAGAAGCCGGCAGCGAAGGCAGCGGCCAAGCCCGCCGCCAAGGCGCCGATGAAAGCAGCAGCCGCCAAGTCGACGGCAGCCGTGAAGAAGGCAGCGCCTGCCAAGAAGGCGCCGGCCAAGAAGTAATCGCGTAACTTCGCTCGCGAGCCTGAACAGGCGAGGGTGGGTGCCGTCGAGGCGCCCCTCTCGCCAGTTCGGCGTGACAACGGGCGAAGTGGATGGCAAAGGCCTGTCCTGAAAGCTCCTTGAAATTTGCCGCCCGGCAAACTTCCGGGAGCTTTTTTATTGCGCGACCGGCTCGCATCGTCACGATCCGTTCTGGTCCGGGCGATGTCGGCTGCTGCCGCACGTCGATCAGGTAGAAAGGGCTGATCAGCGCTTTGTGGCTTGGAATTCGACGGGCAGGCGAGGGCGATGCCGAAGCGGTAAGCCGGGTCATTGTTGCCGCTCTGCGGAAAAACAACGCCAGGGATTACGGGCCGGAAATCATCGCCCGCGTTGAGCAGAGCTTCAGCCCCTCTGCCGTGCTGCAACTTTTCAAGAAGCGCCAAGTCTTTGTCGCCGTTTGCGGCGACAAAATTGTCGGTACCGCGGGGCTGGACGGAACAACGGTTCGATCTGTGTTCGTCGATCCTGAATTTCAGGGACGCGGCGTCGGCAGCCGGCTGATGCTGGAGATCGAGGAAGCAGCGCGGGCAAACGGCGCGACGGTGCTGACGGTGCCGTCCTCGGTAACCGCGGAGCGATTTTATTTCAGACTTGGCTTCCGCTCCGGGACTGCTTCCACGACGACGAACGAACCATCATCATGGAGCGGTCCCTGAAGTAGCGGCGGCACGCGCCGCTCGAACAAGGTGCGGCCAACTGGCGGTAGGTTTTGGCGACGCTGGCCGTTGCTCTGGCAAGAGCGTTCGGTCAACAGTGCGCGCGGACAATCAGGAACCCGATCCATGCCGAAGCTGCTCTACGCCTCCACCTCTCCCTATAGTTCGAAGGTCCGCATGGCCGCCGCCTATGCCGGCATCGCCATCGACCTCGTGCCGGTCAAGACGGAGGACAAGCCGGCGGAGCTGATCTCGGCCAATCCGCTGGGCAAGATCCCGGTGCTGGTGCTGGAGGACGGCCGCACGATCCACGACAGCCGGGCGATCACCCAGCATCTCAACCGGCTGTCGAAGAACGTGCTGTTCCCGCGCAACCCCGACAAGCGGCTCGAGGCCGAGGTGCTGGAGGCGCTGGCCGACGGCATCTGCGACTGCGCGCTGTCGATGGTCTATGAGCGGCGCACGCGCCCCGACGCCATGGTCTATCAGCCCTGGCTCGACCGTCAGTGGGCGAAGATCACCGCCGCGCTCGACCTGCTCAACGCCAACCCGCCGAAACTGCCCAAGAAGATCACCGCCGGCCAGCTGGCGCTGCGTGCCACCCTCGGCTATCTCGCGCTGCGTTTCGGCGGCCAGTGGGAAAAGGGCCGCGGCCGGCTTACACGTTGGGCCGCGCGCTTTGACGAAAAGTTTCCGGAACTGAAGGGCTGCGTGCCGGGGTAAACAGCTCATCTCCACCCTTGTGGGGGAGATCGGCAGCCTCGCCGCCGCGCCTCCCCATATTGAATTGTCGCCCGGATTCGTGATTGCATAGGCCGTGCAATTACGAAGTGGTTCGCATGGCGAAGTCGGTCACCCAAACAATCGTCGCCCCCGACCCGATGGTCGAGCGCTTGCGCGCGGCCCTTGGCCGGCGCGCTTTCACGGAACAGAAAATGTTCGGCGGCACCTGCTTCATGATCAACGGCAATATGCTGATTGGCACATCGAAGCGCGGCTTGCTTGTGCGTGTCGGCAAGGAACGGCACGCGGCCGCAGCCGCACGGCCCCATGCGCGGCCGATGGAAATGGGCGGGCGTTCCATGGAAGGCTATGTCCATGTCGCGCCGGAAGGCACTGCAACCGAGGCAGATCTCGCCGAGTGGATCGATCGTGCGCTGGCTTTCGTCGAGACACTGCCGCCGAAGGTCAAACCCGCCAAGGTCGCAAAGCGGCCAGCCTGAACAGATCGCGCCGCCTATCCTTAACATCGGCCGTGTCGGCGGGGTCGGCCCGGGCACGCAGTCGGCGGAGGAAGCGATGGCATCTCTGGCGGGACGTTGCATGTGCGGCGCGGTCACCTGGATCTATTCCGGGGAGCTCACGCGAAATCTTGTCTGTCACTGCGCCGATTGCCAGCGCGCCACGTCCGCTCCCTTCACAGCTTTCCTCGGCATGAGGCCGGAGCAGCTGAACTGGGCCGGCGTCATCAGGCACTATGAAAGCAGCCCGAACACCTTTCGCGGGTTCTGCCCGTCCTGCGGTACCAGGCTCTACTTCCGCTCCGACAGATGGCCCGACGAGATCCACGTTCACGCCGCGTCCATGACCGACCCGGCCGACTACCGTCCGGACGCCCAGGTCTTCACGCGCTCGCGCGCGAATTGGCTCGACCGGCTGCAGTCGATTTCAGCCCATGAGGATTTCCAGCAGGCGCCATCCACCGGATTGCGCTGAAGGCGCGGCCAAACGTGTCGGCCTGCGGCAACGCGAGCCACAAAAAAAGCCGGGCGCGCGGCCCGGCTTTTTCCGTGTCGTGGCTTGGACGACTTAGAACTTCATACCGACGCCAAAAGTGACTCGGTTGTCCTTCGACTTGACGTTGCCGAGGGCGCCGAAGTCCTTGTCGCCGTAGTCGGTGTAGCGGTATTCAACGCGACCGAACACGTTGTCGGTGATCTTGATGTCGGTGCCGACACCGGCCGTCCAGCCCAGCATCGCCTTGCTCTCGTCGGTGGCGGTGACGCTATCAGTGATCTTCTGGTTCTTGGCGGCAAGACCGCCGGTGCCATAGAGCAGGATTTCCGGGGTCACGGAATAGCCGAGGCGAGCGCGCAGCGAGCCTTCGAGGCCGCCCTTCGCATTGATGCCCGCGCTGTCGCCCTTGACGCCATTGTAACCGAGATCGGCTTCAGCGCCGTAGACGAAGTTGTCCTGCTGCCACTGGTAGCCGCCGAAGACGCCGCCGATGAAGCCCTTGGTCTTCACATTGACGCCGGCGTCGCGGGCGTCGGCATGGCCGCTGAAGCCGTAGCCGAGGCTGATACCGGCATAGGGGCCGGCCCAGGAAGCGACGGGGAGTTCGGCGACCGGGGCCGGTGCCGGCGGCTCTTCGGTGACGGCGTCTGCGGCATAAGCGGTACCACCGAGGGCGAAGAGCCCGAGCGCAACCGCCAGCGGCCGCGCAAACTTGAGATTAGCTTGCATTGTTGTTTACTCCTTAAGCCACAAGACACGAGGCTTTTTATGTTCATGAATGCCCCCGGCCCGTCCGGGGGGATAAACGGGCCTGGCGTTCAACGGTTCCAAATGTCGTGCTGAAATACGGCTGAAGCGAACCTGAACTTGGGTAATTCCCTGGCGCGAATGAGGCCAAAAGGTGACGTTGCATCTTCGCAACAGCGAATGTCAGCACGCTAGTCATGTTGCGCTGCACACCGCTTGGTTCAAGGGGTTCGGGGACCTATATTGCATTATGAAACTTCCGCAATCCGGGTCGGCAGCGTGCGTACGGGCCGCTTCGCCACATTCCTGCCCCAGGTAGAAATGGCATTTAACGCTTGGCCCGTCATATTGTGCCGGCTTCCCGGAATCGTGAAGCCGATAGAGGATTGACGACATGAAAGAAGCCTTTGGCGTGGTGCTGGTGACGGGTGGAGCGAAAAGGATCGGCAAGGCGATCGTCGAGGACCTTGCCGCGCATGGCTTTGACGTGGCCATCCATGCCAATCGTTCCGGAGCCGAGGCCGAGGCGCTGGCCAGCCGCATCAGGAACCAGGGCGGCCGTGCCGCCGTGCTCGCCGCCGACCTCACCGATATGAAAGCCGTCGGCGATCTGGTCGGCCGCTCCGAAGCTGCCCTTGGCCCGGTCACGCTCCTCGTCAACAACGCCTCCTTGTTCGTCGACGACCGTGTCGAGGATTTCGACTGGCAGGCCTGGGACCGCCACTTCGCCATTCATCTGAAGACGCCGGCGCTGCTGGCGCAGAACTTTGCTCGGGCCTTGCCGGAAGGCGCGGAGGGACTGATCGTCAACGTCATCGACCAGCGTGTCTGGCGGCCGACGCCGCGCTATTTCTCTTACGCGCTGTCGAAATCGGCCCTGTGGACGCAGACCCAGATGCTGGCGCAGGCGCTGGGGCCGCGCATTCGCGTCAATGCCATCGGCCCCGGCCCGACACTGAAGAACAAGCGCCAGGACGACGAAGATTTCGGCAGGCAGGTCGAAGGGCTGATTCTGAAGCGCGGCCCACAATTACCGGAATTCGGCGCCACCATCCGCTATCTCTGGGAGGCGCGCTCCGTCACCGGCCAGATGATCGCGCTCGACGGCGGCCAGCATCTTGCATGGCAGACGCCCGATGTGACAGGCATGGTGGAATGAGTCCTGCCCATAAACACAGCCCCCTCGGCGCCGCCGATGATTTGCCGCCCGATCTCGACATCGAGGACGAGGCGTCGGAGGAAATCGTCGAGCCGGAGGCGGTTGCCGCCGGTCCCGACGTCGCTTTCACCGCGATCGACTGGACGCCGCATGCCGGCGACGCCGACGGCATGGTCGGCGCCGAGGTGATCCAGACTTTGGTCAAGCGGCTGCCCAACCAGCCGGGCGTCTACCGAATGATGAACGCCGCCGGCGACGTGCTCTATGTCGGCAAGGCGCGCAGCCTGAAGAAGCGCGTCACCAACTATGCGCAGGGGCGCTTCCACACCGCCCGCATCGGCCGCATGGTGCGCGAGACGGCGACGATGGAATTCGTCGTCACCCGCACCGAGATCGAGGCGCTGCTGCTCGAGGCCAACCTCATCAAGCGGCTGAGGCCCCGCTTCAACGTGCTGATGCGGGACGACAAGTCGTTCCCTTACATCCTGCTTACCGGCGACCATGTCTCGCCCGGTATCTATAAGCATCGCGGCGCGCGCTCGCGCAGGGGCGACTATTTTGGGCCCTTCGCTTCCGCCGGCGCGGTCGGGCGCACCATCAATTCGCTGCAGCGCGCCTTCCTGCTGCGAAGCTGCACGGATTCCTTCTACGAGAACCGCACGCGGCCCTGCCTGCTCTACCAGATCAAGCGTTGCGCCGGTCCCTGCACCGGCGAGATATCGCATCGGGGCTATGCCGAGCTGGTTGCCGAGGCGAAGGATTTTCTCTCCGGCCGCAGCCAGAAGGTGAAGACCGAGATCTCGGCCGCCATGCAACAAGCCTCCGAAGAGCTCGACTTCGAGCGGGCCGCTATCTACCGGGATCGCCTGGCGGCGCTGTCGCATGTGCAGGCGCATCAGGGCATCAACCCGCAGACTGTGGAAGAGGCGGATGTCTTTGCCATCCACCAGGAAGGCGGCCAGACCTGCATCCAGGTGTTCTTCTTCCGCACCGGCCAGAACTGGGGCAACCGCGCCTATTTTCCCAAGGCCGATCCGGCGCTGGAGCCGGCCGAGGTGCTGGGCTCGTTCCTGGCGCAGTTCTATGACGACAAGCTGCCGGCGCGTACGCTGCTTCTCTCCCAGCCGGTGCAGGAGCAGGAGCTGCTCGCCGAGGCGCTGTCAACCCGCGCCGGGCGCAGGATAGCGATCTCGGTGCCGCAGCGCGGCGAGAAGAAGGATCTCACCGATCACGCGCTGCAGAACGCGCGTGAGGCGCTCGGCCGCAGGCTGGCGGAAACGTCGACGCAGGCGCGGCTATTGCAAGGCTTTGCCGAGACCTTCGGCCTCGCAAGGCCGCCAGTGCGCATCGAGGTCTACGACAATTCGCACATCATGGGCACCAATGCGGTCGGCGCCATGATCGTCGCCGGGCCGGAAGGTTTTGTGAAGAACCAGTACCGAAAGTTCAACATCCGCTCGACCGAGATCACGCCCGGAGACGATTTCGGCATGATGCGCGAGGTGATGGAGCGCCGCTTCTCGCGGCTCCTCAGGGAGCATGGCGACGTCCAGCCTTCAATCGGAGCGGGCGCGGAGGCCGAGGACGATGCGGCAGAGGATCTTGTCGAGGGAAACGGCAGCTTCCCGGCATGGCCGGACGTCATCCTGATTGACGGCGGCCAGGGCCAGATGACGGCGGTGCGCAAGATCCTCTCCGATCTCGGCATCGAGGACCGGGTCGTCGCCATCGGCATCGCCAAGGGCCAGGACCGCGACGCCGGGCGCGAGCGCTTCTTCGTCAAGGGCAGGGACTCTTTCACGCTGCCGGTGCGCGACCCGGTGCTCTATTTCGTCCAGCGCCTGCGCGACGAGGTGCATCGCTTCGCCATCGGCTCGCACCGCGCCCGCCGCAAGAAGGAGATGGTCAAGAGCCCGCTTGACGAGATCGTCGGCATCGGCCCAGGCCGCAAGCGGGCGCTGCTTCACCATTTCGGCACCGCCAAGGCGGTCAGCCGCGCCGCGGTCGAGGACCTGGTCAAGGTCGATGGCATTTCCGAGCACGTGGCGAAGCTGGTCTACAACCATTTTCATGACAGCTGACCATTCTTGCGCCTATTTTGGGTTGACCAATCGAATCTCGCCTGTTGACCCCCCACATTGGCTTCTGATTTGAGTAGGCAGGCGGAGAGAGATCCCGATCAGATATGGCCCAGCGCGCGTTCAACCTGCCGAACATCCTCACCTACGCCCGCATCATCGCGGTGCCGCTGGTGGTGCTGTGCTTTTTTCTCGAGGGCCATCTGAAGTCCTCCGACTTCGCCCGCTGGTCGGCGCTCGCCATCTTCCTGCTCGCCTCCATCACCGACTATTTCGACGGCTATTTCGCGCGCGCCTGGCAGCAGACCTCCAACATCGGCAAGATGCTGGACCCGATCGCCGACAAGCTCCTGGTCGCCACCTGCCTGCTCTTGCTCGCCGCCGACACCGACCGCCATGCCGGCATTGCCGGTTGGTCGCTATGGGCGGCGATCATCATCCTGTGCCGCGAGATTCTTGTCTCGGGCCTGCGCGAATATTTGGCCGCGCTGAAGGTCTCGGTTCCGGTGACCCAACTCGCCAAATGGAAGACGACCATCCAGATGGTCGCCATCGCCTTCCTGCTCGTCGGCCCGGCCGGCGACAAGATCTTCCCGCTGACCACCCAAATCGGCCTGGTGCTCTTGTGGATCGCGGCACTTGTCACCCTCTACACCGGCTACGACTATTTCCGGGCCGGCCTGAAACACATCATGGACGAGTGAGATGTCGACCAAGCTCATCTATTTCGCCTGGGTGCGCGAGCGGATCGGCAAGCCGGAAGAGCATGTCGAGCTGCCCGCCGGCGTCGAGACCGTCGCCGACCTGTTGCGCTGGCTGAAGTCGCGCGGCGAGGAATACGAAAACGCGCTGAAATATCCGGACGTCATCCGCGTCGCCATCAACCAGGAACATGTCGGCCACCGCGAGAAAATCGCGGGCGCGCGCGAGATCGCGCTGTTTCCGCCGATGACCGGGGGCTGAGATGGCGAGCACGGTCGTGCCGGCCATCCGCGTCCAGCGGGAGGATTTCGACGTCGCCGCCGAGATTGCCGCGCTGACCGAAGGCCGTGCCGACATCGGCGCCGTGGTCACCTTCTCCGGCCTCTGCCGTGACGAGCAAGGCGCGCTCGCCGCCCTCGAGCTCGAGCACTATCCCGGCATGGCCGAGGCCGAGATCGGCCGCATCGCCACTGAGGCCATCGGGCGTTGGCCGCTGCAGGGGCTCACCGTCGTACACCGCCATGGAAAAATCGCGCCGGGCGAAAACATCGTGCTGGTGGTCGCGGCCTCCGCACATCGCCAGGCGGCCTTCGAGGCGGCGAATTTCCTGATGGATTACCTGAAGTCGCGTGCGCCTTTCTGGAAGAAGGAGCACCGTGCCGACGGCTCCGAAGGCGGCTGGGTCGAGGCCAAGGAAGCCGACGACGAAGCCGCGGATCGTTGGAAGACCCCGGACAAGTAAGCCAGGACGGCATTGCCTTGGCGATCGCCCCATCTGGCGCGCTTCGCAGCACCTTCTCCCCTTGGGGAGAAGAGGGTCGCCCCGAACTGCTCTTCGCAATTTCGGTTGGCAATCCGCCTGAGGGACAAGCCGGCGAAATTTCCTCCCCAAGGCCATCGAACGACCGCAATCCTTCCCGACCTTGCAAATCGGTTTGATTTGCTGGGCGGGAGCAATCTTATGCTGGACAGGATCGCGGAATTTTTCATCTTCGGCCTTGTGCCGCTGGTGGTCGGCGTGCTTGCCGTGCCGGAGTTCACCAGTGCCGCCGAAAAGACGATTGCCGGCGAGGTGACCTATCGCGAGCGCATCGCGCTGCCGCCCAATGCCGTGCTTTCGGTCGAACTCGCCGACATCTCGCTGGCCGGCGCGCCGGCGACGCTCCTCGGCCAGCGCAAGATCGTCCTGGCCGGCCAAGTGCCGATCAAATTCGAGATCGGCTTCGATCCCAAGGCAATCCAGCCCGGCAGGGCCTACGCGCTGCAGGCCCGCATAACTGTCGATGATCGGCTGATCTTCCTCGCCGACACTCGCCACCAGGTCGATCCGCTGGACGGCAAGCCGCAGACCATCGTGCTGAAGAAGGTCACGTCGTAGCCTGGTTCGCAAAATTTCCGACACGCCGGAAACGCATAGAGACGAGGGATCGCGGCCGCTTCTGCGTCAGCCCCGGGAGTTCCGGTCTCTCGTCCGCCACCGCGTCCGCCACCATAACGGATTCGGCAAATGTTAACGGGGCGCGAAGAAACGCGTCGCAACCATAGTGGCCCCGATTGACCGCGACCCCGCGACCACCTAGTTTCCCTCGTCAAATGGGGATGGGGTTCCCCCGAAACCGCCCGAGCTTTTCGCATCTGGGCTGATGACTCCTGCCAGGCGTGCTTTCGCGCGGCAGGATTTCTTTTTCCGCTCGCACACGCCTGTCTTGATGGCGCGATTCCCGCGAGGAATCGCTTTGTGGAAAGGCAAAGAAGCGATGAGCCTTGCGGCCTGCGCCCTGGTCCTGATCGGCGGCTTCCTCGGCGGTGTTTCCCGCTTCTTCCTGTCGGGCCTTGTCGGCCGCAGCGTCGGCGAGACCTTTCCCTGGGGCACGCTGGTGGTCAACGTCTCCGGCGCGCTTGCCATCGGCGCCTTCGCCGGCGCGGCGCGGGCCGTCGGGGGCATCTTTTCCGGCGAGCTCGTGCGCGACCTGATCGTGGTTGGTCTGTTCGGCGGCTACACCACGGTTTCGTCCTTTTGCCTACAGACGCTGAACCTCGCGCTCGACGGCGAGCGGCGGCTCGCCGCCTTCAACATCGTGGCTTCGGCGGCGCTTTGCGTGCTTGCCGTCGCCTTCGGCTTTTGGACCGTCGTGCGGATGGCGGGGTAGGGCGCATGTTTGGAAACGATAGACAGACAGCCCTGCCGCTTTATCTGGCGGTCGGCTGCGGCGCGGCTATCGGTTCGCTGGCGCGCTTTTTATGCGGCTACGTCGTCGTCTCGCTGCTGGGCTGGAGCGCGCTGCTTGCAACGGCGTTCGTCAACGTCGTCGGCTCCTGGGTCATCATGTTCTTTTCCACGCTGACCCGGCCGGATGGACGCTTGATGGTCGGCCCGGCCGGCCGCCAGTTCGTGACCGGCGGCTTCTGCGGCGGTCTCACCACCTTTTCGTCGATGAGCCTCGACACCTTCATCCTGCTTCTCGAGGGCGACCTCGGCCTTGCGGCGACCTATCTTGTCAGTGTGGTGGTGCTGTCGCTTGCGTCGGCCTGGCTCGGCTATCTCATGGCGGCCAGGTTCAACCGCTTGCCGATCACCAGGTGATCAGGGAGGAGACCATGGCACTTCTCGCCGGCTCGGAGGCCTCGGCGCAGCCGCGGGCATCGCCCGTTCCTAAAGCCTGCACGGCCGGCCCGCTCAAACAAAAAGGCGGCCCGAGAGCCGCCTTCATTGCTGGGACCGAAGCGTCTCAGCCGACGATCTCGGTGTCGGAGAACCAGTACCTGATCTCCTGCGCGGCGGTCTCCGGCGCGTCCGAGCCGTGCACCGAATTTTCGCCGATCGACAGCGCATGCACCTTGCGGATGGTGCCCTCGGCGGCATTGGCCGGGTTGGTGGCGCCCATCACTTCGCGGTTCTTGGCGATGGCGTTCTCGCCCTCCAGCACCTGCACGACGGTCGGGCCCGACGACATGAATTCGACCAGCTCGCCGAAGAAAGGACGATCCTTGTGGACGGCGTAGAAGCCTTCGGCCTCGCGGCGGCTCATCCATACGCGACGCGACGCGACGACGCTGAGGCCTGCGTCTTCCAGCATCTTGGTGATGGCGCCGGTCAGATTGCGCTTGGTGGCATCCGGCTTGATCATGGAGAAGGTGCGTTCGATCGCCATTGGTTCGTCCTTGTTCTGGGAATGGAAATTGGAGTGGCGGGCTCTATACAAGCCGCTTTGCGGCTTGCCAAGGGGAGGCGGCTTCTGGTCAAGGCCGGCCGTTTGCGGGATAATTAGACGGCTGAGAGCGCGCTTCGCGTGCAGCCCGGAGCGCCGCGGCAGCGGAGCAGGAGGTGATGAACCGGGCCCACCTCAGACGCGACGATATCGCCGGCATTTTCTTGATGGCCGTGGTCCTTGCCGTGATCGTCTTCGTCCTGCTGTTCTTTCCACAAACCGGACAGCAGAATTTCGGCTTCGGCCCGGAATGGCAATGCGCCCGCATGGGAGAGGGCGATCCGATCTGCGTCAGGCTGGTCGAAAAGGATGAAGCCGGAAAATTCCCGCCTTGAGGGGGAGTGGCCGGCAGGCCAGAGCGAGGCGCCGCGCGTGAAACGCCGACTTCTTCTCTCGCAAGTAGGCGCCGCAGCTGTTGAGGCGCCCACTCTGTCACCTTCGGCGACATCTTCCCACAAGAGGAAGATTAGCGCTTACGCCGCCGCGGCGACCTGCCGGCCGATTCCGCCATGCAGGTCTAGGCAGCGTTCAAACCATTCGGCAACGCCATCGCCCGTCTCGAGCAGCTGGTAGGGCGAGGCGACGCGCGCCCATTGCAGCGCCCCGAACACGATGTAGTCGGCAAACAGCGGCGATGTCCCGCCGATGAAAGGCTGATAGCTGAGCATCGAGCGCAGCGGCTCGAGCGAGGCACGAAAGCCGGCAAGCCCCTCGTCGCGGCCGGCCACCACCTCTTCGAGCCGCTTGCCGAGCCGCTGCTCGCGGCTCTCGCGGAAATAGGCGCGGTTCGCCTCGTCCTGCATCCTATGCAGATCGGTGAGCAGCACCGTCATGAGGTAAGGATGGATGGTGAACTGCGACCAGCGTTCGATGAAGCGCGCCGTCGCCTTGCCGCCTTCGCCGCCGAACAACGTCGGCCGCTCGGGGTAGGCTTCGTCGAGATAAAGTGCGATGGCGAAGGAATCGGCCACCACGCGCTCGCCATTGCGGATCACCGGCACCGTCTTCGAGACGCCGCCTTCCACCTTGGGGACTTCCAGGAAGCGCGTCGGCACCTTGGTGGCGTCGAGCCCTTTGTGGGCCAGCGCCATCTTCGTCTTCCAGCAATGCGGACTGAATGGGCGTTTTGCGTCGTGGCCGACGAGATCATAGAACAGAATGGTCATTACGGTTCCTGCGGGTTACGAAGAGCCGGGATTCGTTGCGAGCCGGATGGAAGAATGAAACAGCATTTCATGATGTTTGCGGCCTACAATCAATGGGCCAACACGCGCATCTATGATGCCGCCGCCGATCTCAGCGAAGAGGAACTCGGCCGCGATGTCGGCGCCTTCTTCGGCTCGATGCTGGGCACGCTCAATCACCTGCTCGTCACCGACCGCGTCTGGATGAAGCGCTTTACGGGCGAGGGGGACGCGCCCTCAAACCTTGCGACGATCCTCTATCGCGCCTTCCCGGGCTTGCGCCTGGCACGCGAGGCCGAGGACAGGAGGATTGTCGACTGGATGGGCGGCATGACCGATAAGGCGCTCACCGGGCGATTTTCCTATATGACCACCGACATGCGCACCGTTTCGCAGCGGCTGGCGCCGGCGCTCAGCCATCTCTTCAATCACCAGACCCACCATCGCGGCCAGGCGCATATGTGCCTTACCGTCCTCGGCAGGCCCTCGGTGCCGCTTGACCTGATGCAGTTCCAGCGCTCCGAAGAAGGCCGCGCCTACGCCTGAAGCTTACGGGATTCCGGTTGGCCAATTCAAAAAAATTAAGAAACACTTCAATTTCGTCTATATTTTTAAAGCAGAAGTATCGTTTTTGAAAAATACGATTCGTCACATGCGAAATAGCTAAAGAAACCGAAAGGGCACTCTCGGCGTATTTCTGTCTCAAAAGCTACGCGCTCTAGAAAAGCGCAACAAACGGTGCAAGGCGGAAATACAAAACCACAGGGAGAGTGTCATGGCCAGTATCGTAAAAAGATTCGCCAGCACATTGGCGAGTGGTGCAATCGTCGTTGCTCTTGCCATGCCGGCGAACGCCCAGAGCGTCGGGGTCGGCGGCCTCGGCGGCGTATCCGTAGGCGGCAACAGAGCCGACGCCAATGCGGGCGGCCCAAATGGGGCTGACGGAAATGCATCCTTCGGCGGCAGCAACAACAGCGCCAGGGTTTCGATCGGCGGCGCAAGCGGCGGCAGCGGAACCGTCACCATCGGCGGCAGCAGTTCCACGGCCACGGCATCGATCGGCGGGACAAACGGGGCTGGAGCCGATGCGACTTTGGGCAACGGCACCAATAGCGCGCTCAACGTGACGACGGGCGGCGCGAACGGCGCTGGCGTCGCCCTCGGCGCTGGCGCCGCCGTTCCTGGAACCGTCGGCGCGACGCCGGGAACGACGAACCTGTCCTCCGCCGTCGCGCAAATGTCGAGCAGCCAGTTGTCGCGGATGAAGAAGCGCTGCGTCGATGTGCTCAGCAGCGAGGGCACCTATGATCGTGATCTGAGGGCGCTCTGCCTGATGATTTCGCGTCGTTGACGGCGCGCTGACGAGCGCCTCTGGCCAATCGCAAAGCCCGCCGCTGCGTCGGCGGGCCTTCTTCAGCTGGTATCGCGGTGCGGCGCGCTCGACGCCTGGTTAACCACATTCCCATTGAAGCCAATATATTAGGACTTCGTTTGCGCTCGCGCTCCACAATAGCCCAGTTGTAGTGGGAGCAATGCCATGCGCATCGATTTGTCCCCCACCAGTTGGGGCAGGGTCGCGCTGGTCACCGTTGCCGGCACGGCATTCTTCATTGCCGCGGCCTTCTTCGTCGATTCCTTCAACTTTCCCGCGCTGTCACCCGAAGCGCTGCTCTGGGCCAAGCTCACCGACTTGTTCCTGCCGCTCATCCTTGGCGGCTCCTTCCTTTTCTTCCTGATGTGGAAGATGCGCCAGCTGGCCATCGCCCAGAAGGAGCTCAGCATCATTGCCGCGACCGACAGCCTGACGGCGGTCTTCAACCGCGGCGCTTTCTCGATGCTGGTCGAGGCCTATCTCGACAAGGCCCGCAGCCACGCGGTGGCCGAAGCCGGCGCGCTGCTGATCGTCGATGCCGACCATTTCAAATCGATCAACGACCGGCTCGGCCACGATTGCGGCGATCAGGCGCTGAAGCTGATCGCGAGCACGATCCGGAGCCAGCTCCACGGCGCCGACATCGTCGGACGCATCGGCGGCGAGGAATTCGCGGTCTTCCTTCCGGGCGCCGACGCGACACGCTCCTTCCTGGTCGCCGAGTCGATCAGACTGCGTATCCGCGAGGCCGAGTTCGCGCCGGGCGGGCAGCCGTGCCCGCTTTCGGTCAGCATCGGCGGCGTCGCGTTCAGCGGGCCCACCACCTATCACCACATGTTTCGGGTCGCGGACAGGCATCTTTACAAGGCGAAGTCGAACGGACGCGACCAGGTGAGCTTCGAAAGCCCGCGCAGCAGGCTATCCGGCGAGGCCGCCGGCACCTTCCACTGAACGAACCCGCGCAGCAGGGAACGGAGCGCCCTCACCAGCGGTGGGGCTGAGTAGGAGTGTCGTCCCGCCTTTGGGTAGGCGTTTATTTCCACATGCCGCGCATGCGCGCGCCCAGATCGACCTTGACGCCCGGCTTTTGGCGCGGGTCGTCCGTGATCGCCGCGCTCGCCCAGGATGACTGTTCGAAAGCCGAAAGCATCGAGGCCGGGATAAAGCGGGTGCGCGAGGCATAGACGTGACGGTCGCCGCGCGCCGGCTGATTGTGCGGATAAAAGCGCTGCGGCACCACCAGGTGCAGGCTGTCCTTGGCGCGCGTCATCGCCACATAGAGCAGCCGCCGCTCCTCCTCGATATCCTCCTTGGTACCGACGCCGAGATCGGCCGGGATGCAGCCGTCGACCGTGTTGAGCACGAAGACGTTCTTCCACTCCTGGCCCTTGGCCGAATGGATCGTGGACAGGATCAGGTAATCCTCGTCGCGATGCGGCGGGCCGGCCTGGTCGCTGGTGGCGTCGGGCGGGTCGAGCGTCAGCTCGGTCAGGAAACGCTCGCGCGAGGGATAGCCCGACGCGATCTGCTCGAGCTGCAACAGGTCGGCCCGGCGCGTGATCGCGTCCTCGTGGATACGCTCCAGATGCGGCTCGTACCAGAGCCTGATCCGCTCGAGGTCGGCCGGCCATTTGGCGCCGGCGCGCAGCCCGCTGTAGATGTCGAAGAAGACCGGCCAGTCTTCGGCCGCGCGCTGCGGCGGCCGGAAGCGGGCAAGGCCGAGCGTCTCGTCGAGCGACGTCGCCATCGCCTCGACGATCTGTGAGGCGGCCGAAGGCCCGATGCCGGGCATCAACTGCAGCACCCGGAAGCCGGCGACCCTGTCGCGCGGGTTCTCGGCAAAGCGCAGCATCGCCAGCATGTCTTTCACATGCGCGGCATCGAGGAATTTCAGCCCGCCGAATTTGACGAAGGGGATGTTGCGCCGCGTGAGCTCCACCTCCAGCGGCCCGCTGTGATGCGAGGCGCGGAACAGCACGGCTTGCGCCTTGAGCGCCGTGCCGGCCTCGCGCTCGGCAAGGATCGCCTGGCAGACATAATTGGCCTGCTCAGCCTCGTCGCGCACGCTTACCAGTTGCGGCTTGTGCGACGACCGGCGTTCGGTCCAGAGATTCTTGGTGAAACGCTCGCTTGCCTCGCCGATCACTTTGTTGGCGGCGGCCAGGATCGGCTCGGTCGAGCGGTAATTGCGCTCCAGCATGACGATCTCGGCGCCTTGCGCGAACTGTTTTGGGAAATCGAGAATGTTGCGCACTTCCGCGGCCCGGAAGGAATATATCGACTGTGCGTCATCGCCCACCACGGTCAAGCCCGCGCCGTCCGGCTTCAGCGCCAACAGAATAGAGGCCTGCAGCCGGTTGGTGTCCTGGTATTCGTCGACCAGCACGTGGTCGAAGCGGGAGCCAAGGTGAGCGGCGATCTCCGACTCGGCCGCCATCTGCGCCCAGTAGAGCAAAAGGTCGTCGTAATCGAGCACGTTCTGCGCCTGCTTGGCCTCGACATAAGCCGCGAACAGCTCCTTCAGCTGTTCCGCCCATCCTGAGCACCAGGGAAAGGCCGAGCCCAGCACCTCGCCGAGCGGCGCCTGGGCGTTCACCGCCCGCGAATAGATCTGCAGGCAGGTGGCTTTGGTCGGAAAACGGCTTTCGGTCTTGGAAAAACCGAGCTCGTGCCGGGCAAGGTTCATCAGGTCGGCCGAATCCTCGCGATCGTGGATGGTGAAAGCCGGATCGAGGCCGATCTGCTCGGCATAGTCGCGCAAGAGTCTGGCGCCGATACCGTGGAAAGTACCGGCCCAGGATAGCGCATCGGCGATGATCGCGGCATCGCGGCCCAGCACCTCGCCGGCGATGCGCTCGACGCGCTTCGCCATTTCAGCCGCGGCGCGGCGCGAAAAGGTCATCAAAAGGATGCGGCGCGGATCGGCGCCCTTGACGATGAGGTGCGCCACGCGATGCGCCAGCGTGCTGGTCTTGCCGGAGCCGGCCCCGGCGATCACCAGCAGCGGCGCGGCCACCTTGCCGTCGCCATGCACCACCGCCAGCCGCTGCTCGTCGTTCAGCCGGGCAAGATAGGCAGGAGTTTCGAAGGACGAATCACGGGCGGCGATGTTCATCGCCCATCAAGCATCGTTTCCGCTTTGTTCGCAATACAGCTAATCTCGCCCAAAGGCGGCCAAGTGGGGGGCGATGCCCGGCAGGGCAGAGGGGACGCTGTACGCGCCGGCATGTGCTGGATAGGCCGGCCATCTTCCCAACAAGCGCGAGAACGGCCGATCTACCTTTTCGGCTCGACGCCCATCGCCGCCGACTGGCGCCGCAGCGACCGCCGATCGTCCGGCGGCGCGAGATCGCCGGACGCCTCCTCGATGATCCTCATCGTGACGCGATAGGCCGTGTAGCCGAACAGGCCGACGAGCAGCAGACGGATCATGACATCTCCTCGTGAGTTAACGAGGTTCAACCGGAGACAGGCGCGTTGGTTCCCGCCGGACGGCGCAACCAAACCGCCGCCGCCTCGTTTGCTTCGAAGAAAGGGCGAACGAGAGGAGGTCGTCATGAAGAAACTTCCTGTGCTGCTGGCTCTCGCGGCAGGGCTCGGGCTCGCCGCCTGCGACAACAGCGTGCAGCCCACCAAGGCGCCAAGCGACACCGTCGACAAAAACCCGCAGGTCGACAAGAACCCGGTGCCGCAATCGACCACCGGCGGCGACCAGCCCGGCACGCCGCCGAAGCAATGAGAGCGGACGATGTTGTCGGGAGACGAAGCGGCGGCGCCGCAGAAGAAGGCCGGCGCTGCTTGGGAGGAAGCTGGAAAGCGCCGGCCAAGCGGGAAAATCAGGCCCGCCGCAGGATCAAAGATAGCTGAGTCTCTCCGCCGCGTCATGGGGCGATCGCGCTAGCCGGCTACAGGTATCCGTCCAAACGCTTTGTCGGCCTTCAAAGATCGGAGAATCTCAGGGGTGTGTTTGCGTCGCTTGCGCCGCCGCGTCACGCCATCGCGGCGCGCGCCAGCGGCACGTTGGCGATCTCCAGGTCCAACTGGCGCTGCGTCAGCGCCGCTTCGGCCATGATCCACTGCTTGAACAGCTCCACCTTGCGGGCGCCGAGCGCCTTGATGGGGCTGACGAAATACCAGCCGGCGGTGTTGGGATGGTGGACCGCGAAGGGGGCGACCAGCCGCTCGGCTCGGATGTCGCTTGCCATATAGGCGCGGTTGGCAACGGCAAAGCCCATGCCGGCATTGGCCGCCTCGTAGGACATCATGCAGGAATCGAAATAGATGCTCTTGGTCTCGCCAAGCACGAAACTCGCGCCGGCAAAAGCCAGCCACGACTGCCAGTTCTGGGTGCAGGTGTCGGAGTGGAGCAGGGTGAAGTGCCTGAGGTCCTCCGGCGTCACCTTGGACAGCGGCTTGTCGCCCAGCACCTCGCGGAACAGCTTGCGGCTGCACACCGGCGTCAGGTCCTCCTTGAAGAGCAGCGCGGAGTTGAGGCCGGGGAAATTGCCGTCGCCGTAGCGGATCTCGAGATCGTATTCGGAGGTCGCGAATTCATGCGTGGCATAGGAAGTCGAGACCCGCATTTCGATATCCGGATACTGCCGCTGGAAGGTGGCAAGCCGCGGAAACAGCCAGCGCGCCGCGAAGGTCGGCAAAACGCAGATCTTCAGCACATGCGCCTGGGATTGGCCGGTCGCCTCCATGCTGGCAGCCACGATCCGCTCCAGCGCCTCGCGCACACGCGCCACGTAGGTCTCGCCTTCCGGCGTCAGCGACACCGCATTGCCGCCGCGCTGGAAGATCTTGAAGCGCAGCTGGTCCTCCAGGCTCTTCACCCGCTGGCTGACGGCGGAGGCGGTAATGAACTGCTCTTCGCCCGCGCGCGTGAAGTTGCGGTGCCTGGCGGCGCTCTCCACGATTTTCAGCGAGTTTAAGTTGACCTGGCTGAGCAGACGCACGGGGTTCGACCTTTAGCTATGCTTAAAGTAGCACCAGCATTCCTAAATTTACAGGGGAGGGTGCTCAATCGACTGTTTACCAAGTGTTGCACCGACCTTGGAGAAGTAGAATGAACGCCCATACAATCCCCGAACTGCGCTATGCGATGAGCCGTGAAGCCATCATCGGTCATGATACGGCGTGGAAAGTGTCGAGCTTCGGCGTCGCCCAGTATCTTCACGGCTACGACCCGCAACTGCTCGCCGCGATCGAGGAGGCGGCGCTCAAGCTCAAGGCCAGCCACGCCGTGCACAAGCATCTCGACCTCACCTTCATCACCGGCGCGGACCGCTACGTTCCCGAGATCAAGGAACTGCTCAACGCCAAGCTGCGGCTGGAACGGCTGTCCGACATGATGGGCACCAAGCTCGAACCCTATCCGCTGTCTATCGTCGGCTCGACCGTCACCTTCATGAACCCCAAGGACGGCGCCGTCGACTGGCACTGCGATGGCGTTCCGGTGACGGAACTCATTCCGCTCTCGATCAGCGATCCTCTGATCGGCGGCCATCTTGAAATCTATTGCGACGATTCCGAGACGGGGCGTGCCATCCTCGAATCCGGCAGCGACCTGCCGCGCAACAGGGTCATGCGCATCGACCACAAGATGAATTACGCCACGCTCGGCCAGTTCCTCGGCGTGCTCCATCGCACCGCGCCGATCCAGCTCGGCTCGCGCGTCACCCTGGTGCTCAACCAGCGTTCGGTGGCGAAGCCCTATGTCGATGACAACCGCATGTTCTACCTCGCCGCCGACAACGATCAGGACCGCGGCTGGGTGAACGAACTCGCCGAGGACGTCTGGACGAACCAACTGCCGGCCTATCGCCGTCATGCAGAAGAACATCCCGTGCCGAAGCCGGCTGTCGATCCGGTCTCCGGCGGAGCCAGGGAATCGTGGTAGTGGCTGACGATCCGGCCGGTCGCCAGCCGCCTTCAGCATCGCTGAGCCGTGGCCCGGTCGCCGCCGACAGGCGGAAGGACCGTTCCAGCGCTGCTCCCCCGGTGGCGCTGGCCTTTGCCCTCGGCGCCGTGGCGCTCTGGGCGACCAACGCTTTGGTCGGCAAGACGCTGCTTGCCAATCACCCGGTATCCGAGGTGCAGTTCCTGCAGTTCTCAGGCGCTGCGCTGGTCTTTGCGCTGATCAGGCTCTTCCCTTCTCCCCTTGTGAAGTCCGAAGGACGGGGCGAGACCCGTGGCTCGCCCCCGGGCAGCGGCCTCGCCAAGCGAGGTCGTATCAAGGGGGCCGGACGGATCGCCGACGCAGGAGTTCTTTCCAACATCTCTCATCCGTCTCGGCGCTCCGTGCCGATCCACCTTGTTCCCCAAGGGGATAAGGGGAGAACCATGCGCGCCTGCGCCGTCGGCTTCATCGGCCTGGTCGGCACCATGGCGTTGCAATACATCGCCTTCGCCTCGATGCCGGTCATCGAGGCCAATCTCGTTGCCTACACCTGGCCGCTGATGGTCGCCGCCGCCGTCATCGTGCTCGGCCGCCCGCGACGGCCGCTGCTGCTTGGACTGACCGCCGCGCTGGGCTTCACCGGCGTCGCGCTGGTGATCTCCGGCGGAGGCGCGCATGCCTGGTTCGGAGGTAGCCCCGTCGGTTATTGCGCCGCCTTCGGCTCGGCACTTTGCATGGCCTTCTACTCGCTTGCCGTCGGCCGCCTTGCCGTGTCGCCGGATCGGCTTCTGCTGCCTTCGGCCCTGATCGGCGTGGCGCTGACCTTCGCATGGTGCCTGCATGACGGCGTCGCCGCCCTGGGCGGCTTGGACCTGCTGCTCGGACTCTATCTCGGCGCCGGGCCGATGGGGCTCGGCTATTATTTCTGGTCGCGCGCGCTCAGCCTCGATCAGGGTGGGCGGCTCGCGGTCGTGGCGTATCTCACGCCGATCGCTTCCACGCTTTTGCTGGCGCTGTCGGGCGAAAGCCTGTCGATGACGGCCATGGCTGGCGCCGTCCTTGTCATCGGCAGTTGCATTGCTGTCGGCATCGAACGTCCGGAGGGCTGAAGACCATGCCAGGGATCGTACCAGGAAACATGCCAGGGAGCGGGCTTGACGACGACGAACGCCGGGCCAGACAGGAGGCGCATTGGCTGGTCAAGGAATTCGGCGCCGAGGCGCAGCTCTATGCCGCCATGAAGGCTGAGAAGGCCATCGAGCAGAAGGATTTCGGCCGCTGCGCCCGCTGGAAACGCGTGCTGGAGATTCTGGCCGACGGCCCGACCGATCTCCGGCGCGGCGTTGCCGCGAAATAAGCGACTTGCCCTAACGAATCGGGCATGATCGATTGATCAGAGAGCCAGCGCTGCTCGCAATTATTGGCTTTCCGTCCAGAATTCCAATTTTTGCAGGAATTACTCGTAGAAATTGAAGTGCTGTTGCGTCATTTCCTCGCCCGTGCAGAGCTCGGTGCTGTAAAGTGTTTGTTGTAGGTATTAGAATTCCTAACTTGCGCGGTCGCGGCCCGCGGTGAAAACATACCTTCGGTATTGAGTCTCGCACGTTTACTGACTCTGGACGTCCGTTGGGGGACAGTCCAATAAGATACCTAGACTAAAGTCTTAAAAACAGCTGGTCATTTGAGAGCCAGCAGAAGGTGAAAAAATTGTCCAATATCGACGACAAGACTGCAATCGAGCTGACCGCCGACATTGTTTCGGCCTATGTGGGCAACAACCCGCTTCCGGCATCCGGCCTGCCTGATCTGATCGCCAGCGTCAGCGCTTCCGTGCGCAAGCTCGCGGGGGGCGCCCCGGTGAAGGAAAGCGCGCCGCAGACGCCGGCCGTCAATCCGAAGCGTTCGGTATTCCCCGACTACATCGTCTGCCTCGAGGACGGCAAGAAGTTCAAGTCGCTGAAGCGGCACCTGTCGACCGACCATGGGCTGACGCCGGACGAATATCGCGCGAAATGGGGCCTGCCGGCGGACTATCCCATGGTGGCGCCCAGTTATTCGGCCACTCGCTCGGCGCTTGCCAAGTCTTCCGGCCTGGGCCGGAAGCCGGCCGCGGATTCCGGCAGGGGCAAGCGTAAAGCCAAGGCCTGAGCCGAAGGTCATGCTGCCCGTTACGGACGGCGCCACGCCGTCGGCCGACCGCTTTGCCGCGCTCGACGCGTTGCGTCGCAGGGTGGCCATCCAGTCTTGCGCCGATGCCGGCGAGGGGGTCAAGGCGCGGCGCGTCCTGTTTTCATTGGACCTGCCGGCCATCGATCTGCGTACCGCGCTCGACGCGCTCGACAATTTCGAGCGCGCCATCGTCGAGCATGACGACCGGCCGGTCGTCGCTGCGCGACGGCTGAGATGCCTCGCGGTCCTGGACGGCATCGTCGGCGGCTGAAAAGGCGCATGGTCAAGGCGGTTCCGAGACAACCGCGCAGCGGTTTTCCGGAATCCGGGAGGAGCGGTATTCAGCGTTAGTCCCTATCAAAGCCGGACCCGCTCGGGCCGCCTTCAATTGCGCGGCAGCTTGCGCGCCCCGGTGCCTCGATCCTGGTCGGCCGCGAGGCTGTCCGCCTCGACGGCGTTCATTTCCAGCAAATAGACAAGCATTTGATAGCGCGTGCTTGAAAGCATCTTCGCCAGCCTGCGCGTGATCTCCGCCACATATCTTAGCATGCGCAGATCGTTTGCCGCCCCGTCCATCGTGAGTTCCTAAACAAGCCAAGTTATTGTTGTTGTTCTTCTTGATCATTCTTGGCGCTTACGCGCGACTCACAGCGCAATTCCAAATTCGCAGGGTCACGACAAAAACTGAAGTCAATTTTCAGAAAGCATCAGGCCTGGGCCAAAAGCTTCGACGCGCGGCAGCCCAGAGCGGCGCTGCGCCGCCGGCCTATCGGTCATTGCGTAGGCGACGTCTGGGATTGTTTTCCAGGATAAATTTGGATCAGCAGGTGTTTCGTCGCGTCCGCCTCTGGCCTGCCGGTCATCTCCTCCACTTGGGCGGAGACTGGCAGCGTCGGCGCCGCGCTTGCCGGGCCGGTTAAGGAGAGCACTGCAGCCGTCTCGCCCTCAAACAGCACCACTTGTGTCGCCAGCGCGGCGGTCGTGGCGACCTGGAAGAAGATGAAGGCGAGGGCGAAATAGCGGATCACGGGGCTCAGAACGCTTCGGCCGGCAACTGGTTCCCTGATTGGGCTCGGGACCGGCGCCCGGAACACGGCGAGCCGTCCTCCAGGCCTGGCTCTTGCGAAGCGCCGACGTCCGGTGCAAAAGCCAGCCCATGCTTATCATCAACGACCTCTCGCTGCGCATGGCGGGGCGCCTGCTTCTCGATCATGCCTCGCTGACCCTGCCGGCCGGCACCAAGGCCGGTCTCGTCGGCCGCAATGGCACCGGCAAGACGACACTGTTCAAGGCAATCACCGGCGATTTCCCCTCCGAGACCGGCTCGATCAGCCTGCCGAAAAACACCCGCATCGGCCAGGTCGCACAGGAAGCGCCGGGCACCGAGGAGCCGCTGATCGACATCGTGCTGAAAGCCGATGTCGAGCGGCAGGCCTTGCTGGAAGAGGAGAAGACCGCGACCGATCCGCACCGCATCGCGGAAATCCACACACGGCTCGCCGACATCGATGCGCATTCGGCCGAATCCCGCGCCGCCACCATCCTTGCCGGCCTCGGCTTCGACGATGCGGCGCAGAAGCGCCCGGCTTCGTCCTTCTCCGGCGGCTGGCGCATGCGCGTGGCCTTGGCCGCCGTGCTGTTCTCCGAACCCGATCTTCTGTTGCTCGACGAGCCGACCAACTATCTCGACCTCGAAGGCACGCTCTGGCTCGAGAACTATGTCGCAAAGTATCCGCACACGGTTTTGCTCATCTCGCACGATCGCGACCTGCTCAACCGCGCGGTCAATTCGATCGTCCATCTCGACCAGAAGAAGCTGACCTTCTGGCGCGGCGGCTACGACCAGTTCGAGCGCCAGCTCACCGAGCAGCGCGAGCTGCAGGAAAAGAGCCGCGTCAAGCAGGAAGCGCAGCGCAGGCATATGGAATCCTTCGTCGAGCGTTTCCGCGCCAAGGCCTCGAAGGCCAGGCAGGCGCAATCGCGGCTGAAGGCGCTGGAGAAGATGAAGCCGATCGCCGCGGTGGTGAACGACACGGTGCGGCCGTTCTCCTTCCCCGAGCCGGTGAAGACGGTGGCCTCGCCGATCGTGGCGCTCAACGGCGTCAATGTCGGCTACACCGAGGGCAATCCGGTGCTGAAGAAGATGACGCTGCGCATCGATGCCGACGATCGCATCGCGCTGCTCGGCGCCAACGGCAACGGCAAATCGACGTTCGCCAAGATGCTCGCCGGCCGCCTCAAAGCCGAGACCGGCACGATGACGGTGGCGCCGGGCCTGAAGGTGGCGATCTTCGCGCAGCACCAGCTCGACGATCTGCGTCCCGAGGAAAGCGCCTATGAGCATGTGCGCCGGCTGATGCCCGATGCGCCGGAAGCCAAGGTGCGCGCCCGCGTTGCGCAGTTCGGGCTCTCGACCGAGAAGATGAATACCGCGGCGAGAGATCTGTCCGGTGGCGAGAAGGCGCGTCTCCTGATGGGGCTCTCGGCCTTCGAGGGGCCGAACCTGTTCATCCTCGACGAGCCCACCAACCACCTCGACATCGACAGCCGTGAATCGCTGATCCATGCGCTCAACGATTTCCCTGGCGCGGTGATCCTCATCTCGCACGACCGGCATCTTCTGGAGGCGACGGCGGACCGGCTGTGGCTGGTCAAGGACGGCGCGGTCAATCCTTATGACGGCGACCTGGAGGACTACAAAACGCTGGTCACCGGCGTTTCCTCAAATCGTCGGGAACAGAAGGAGGCGGACAAGGCATCCAAGGCCGACCGTCGCCGCGAGGCCGCCGCCCGGCGCTCGGCGCTCGAGCCTCTAGCCAAGGAGATCCGCGCCACCGAGGCGCTGATGGACCGCATCCGCAAGCGCATCGACCTGATCGAGGACGAGCTCGCCAACCCGGCGATCTACGAGAAGGACCCCTCGACCGCGACGCGGCTGGCCAAGGAGCGCTCGCAGCTTGCCCACACACTTGCCCTCAACGAGGACAAGTGGCTGACGATGTCGGCGGAATATGAGGAGGGGATCGCGGAGTAGGGCGGTTCCCCTTCTCCCCTTGTGGGAGAAGGTGGATCGGCGCGAAGCGCCGAGACGGATGAGGGGTGTTGGATGGAGTGACGCGCCGAACAACAGGCGGCTTCGATCGCCCATTTCTTTGTCGTGCGATCCTTCCAACACCCCTCATCCGACCGAGCTTCGCTCGGCCACCTTCTCCCACAAGGGGAGAAGGAGGAGCCCCATCTGGCCCTACACCTCTCCCGCAAAACCCGCTACACACCCTGGCATGAACCAGCACGCCAAGCTCGGGATCGGCCATTCGGCCTGTCCGCATGACTGTCCTTCCACCTGCGCGCTCGAGGTGGAGCTGCTCGACAATAACCGCATCGGCCGCGTCCACGGCGCGAAAGCGAACAGCTACACGGCAGGAGTCGTTTGCGCCAAGGTCGCGCGATATGCGGACCGCGTCCATCACCCCGACCGGCTGCTGAAGCCGCTGGTGCGCGCGGGCGGCAAGGGGGAGGGCGCCTGGAAGGAAGCCAGTTGGGAAGCGGCGCTCGACCTCGTCGCCGAGAAGTTCATCGCGGCCGAAGAGAAATACGGCTCGGAGACGGTCTGGCCCTATTTTTACGCCGGTACGATGGGATTGGTGCAGCGCGACGGTATCGAGCGGCTGCGGCACGCGAAGAGATATTCGGGCTTCTTCGGCTCGATCTGCACCAATCTCGCCTGGACCGGCTGGATGATGGGAGCGGGCGCTCTGCGCGGCCCCGATCCGCGTGAGATGGCGAAGTCCGACTGCGTGGTGATCTGGGGCACCAATGCCGTGGTTACACAGGTCAATGTCATGACCCATGCGACGAGGGCGCGAAAAGAGCGCGGCGCCAAGATCGTCGCCATCGACATCTACGACAACGCCACCATGAAGCAGGCCGATCTCGGCCTGGTGCTCAAACCCGGCACCGACGGCGCGCTGGCTTGCGCGGTCATGCATGTCTTGTTTCGCGACGGCATGGCCGACCGCGCCTATCTGGAAAAATACACCGACGATCCGCGCGGGCTGGAAGAACATCTGAGGACGCGCACGCCCGAATGGGCGGCGGCAATCACGGGTCTGACAGTCACCGAGATCGAGACCTTCGCGCATCTGGTCGGCACAACGAAGAAGACCTACTTCCGCCTCGGCTACGGTTTTGCGCGCCAGCGCAACGGCTCGGTCAACATGCATGCCGCCTCATGCATCGCGGCGGTTACCGGCGCCTGGCAATATGAGGGCGGCGGCGCCTTTCACTCCAATTCCGGCATCTTCAAGCTGAACCAGGATGTGCTCGAAGGCACCGCGATGCGCGACCCGAAGGTGCGCTATCTCGATCATTCGCGCATCGGCCCGGTGCTGACCGGTGCCGAGGATGCGCTTTATGGCGGCCCGCCGGTGACGGCGATGCTGATCCAGAACACCAATCCCGCCAATGTCGCCCCCGAGCAGCGGCTGGTGAGAAAAGGTTTCCTGCGGGAGGACCTGTTCACCTGCGTGCACGAGCAGTTCATGACCGATACGGCCAAGCTCGCCGACGTCGTGCTGCCGGCGACGATGTTCTTGGAGCATGACGACATCTACAAGGGCGGCGGCAACCAGCACATCACGCTCGGCCCCAAGCTGATCGATCCGCCGGAAGGGCCGCGCACCAACCACTACGTCAATGAAGAACTCGGCAAACGGCTGGGCGTCGGCGACCGGCCGGGCTTTGGCCTGACCGAGAAGGAGCATATCGACATCATCCTCGGCAAGCGCGGGCTAGGCAGCTTCGACAGCCTGAAGGAACAAAAGTGGGTCGACCTGCAACCCGATTTCGACGACGCGCATTTCATCAACGGCTTCGGCCATGCCGACAAGAAATTCCACTTCCGGCCCAATTGGACCGGGCAGTCGGCGCCCAACCGGCCGCCGAAGAGCATGGGCTTGTTCGGACCGGTCGAGCGTCTGCCCCAATTCCCCGACCATGTCGAGCTGATCGAGGTCGCGGACGAAGAGCATCCGTTCCGGCTGGCAACTTCGCCGGCGCGCAACTTCCTCAATTCCAGTTTTGCCGAGACGCCGGTGTCGAAAGCCAAGGAAGGCAGGCCGGAGCTTTTGCTGCACCCGGAAGATGCCGCGGCGCTTGGCATCGAGGACGGCGGCCGCGTTGAGATCGGCAACCGGCGCGGCGACGTGGTGCTGCATGCCAGGTTCTTCGACGGCGTGAAGCGCGGCGTGGTGATTGCGGAAGGCATCTGGCCGAACAGTGCGCATGAGCGCGGCGAAGGCATCAACGTGCTGACCGGTGCCGACGCCCCGGCGCCCTATGGCGGTGCTGCCCTCCACGACAACAAGGTCTGGCTCAGGGCGCTGTGATGGTCTGTGGCGCGAGCTCGGCAGGTCACATGCCCGGGAGATTAGCCGAAAACGCCCGTTGCTTCGTCATCCAAGGACGGAGCAAGGAGCGAAGCGACGGGCGAGGTGTCCCTTGCCGCAACAGCCATTGAAAATAGCCATCGCCGGCGCGCTCGGCCGCATGGGCCGGGAGATGACGGAGGCGGTGCAGGTCGATCCGCGGCTGGAGCTTGTCGCCCGCTTCCATCGACCGGGCAGCACGGGCGAGGGGCTGGTCGCGCGCGACGCGGCGCTGGCGCTTGCCGACGTCGTCATCGACTTTACCACGCCGGCGGCGTCGGTCGAACTAGCAAAGGCATGCGCGGCGCGCGGCGGTCCGGCGCTGGTGATCGGCTCCACCGGCTTAGATGGTTCCGAGCTGGAGACGATCGCCGACGCGGCGAAGACGATCGCGATCGTGCGCTCCGGCAGTTACTCGCTGGGTCTCAACATGCTGACCGGGCTGGTGGAGCAGGCGGCGCGGGCGCTTGGGGCTGACGATTGCGACATCGATATCCTGGAAGCGCACCACCGTTTCAAGGTCGATGCGCCGTCCGGAACGGCGCTGATGTTGGGCGAGGCGGCGGCGCGCGGACGCGGCGCCGGGCTGGACGAAGTGGCGCGGCGCGCTCGAAATGGGATTGTCGGCACACGCCCTGCCGGCGAGATCGGCTTCGCCGTGCTGCGCGGCGGCAGCATCATCGGCGAGCATTCCGTCAGCTTCCTCGCCGAGGGCGAGGCGCTGACGCTCTCGCACTCGGCTGGCGACCGCTCGATGTTTGCTCGCGGCGCCATCGCGGCGGCACTCTGGGTGGCCGGACAGTGTCCAGGCGAATACGGCATGCACGATGTGCTTGGCTTCGCCGCTTCGTGACCAGCGATAGCTGCGGAATTCGCTCTTTCGGCCGCTAAAATGACTGAAAGCCAGCTGAAAGCTTGGGCATGCCATGACATTTTTGCGGCGTTCGCCGCGGGATCGGTCCGGGAGCGGGCCGGCAAGGAGGAAATGCGGCGTGGCCTGGTGGCACGCCGCCCAGGTGGAGGAAGTTACGTGACCGGTTTCATCTCGAAGTGCGTCTTGCGTTCGGCGGCGCTTTCGTTTGCCATCGTCGCCGCGGGCGCCACGGCGGCATCGGCTGCCGACAAGATCACTATCATCGTCGGCGGCATGGAAAAGCAGATCTACCTGCCGGCCGTGCTCACCCAGCAGCTCGGCTACTTCAAGGATGAGGGGCTCGATGTCGAGCTGGTCAACTCCCGCGCCGGCGTCGAGGCCGAGAATGAGTTGCTGGCCGGTGCCGTGCAGGGCGTCGTCGGCTTCTATGATCACACCGTCGACTTGCAGTCGAAGGGCAAATACATCCAGTCGATCGTCCAGTTCAGCCAGGCGCCGGGCGAGGTCGAGCTGGTTTCGGCCAAGCATCCGGAAATCAAGTCGCCGGCCGACTTCAAGGGCGCCACGCTCGGCGTCACCGGTCTTGGCTCCTCGACCGATTTCCTGACGCAGTATCTCGCCGTGCGCAACGGCCTGAAGCCGGGCGACTACACGCTGCTGCCGGTGGGCGCCGGCAACACTTTCATCGCCGCCGTCAAGCAGGACCAGATCCAGGCCGGCATGACCACCGAGCCGACCATCGCCAAGCTGCTTCAGACCGGCGAGGCCAAGGTGCTGGTCGATATGCGCACGCCCGAAAAGACCAGGGAAGCGCTGGACGGCGACTATCCGGCGGCATCCTTCTATGTCCAGTCCGCCTGGATCGAGAGCCATAAGGACGAGGCGCAGAAGCTCGCCAACGCTTTCGTCAAGACGATGGAGTATATCGCCAGCCATTCGGCCGAAGAGATCGCGGACCAGATGCCGAAGGATTATTACGCCGGCAACAAGGACCTCTATGTGCAAGGGTTGGCCGGCGGCAAGGCGATGTTCACGCCTGACGGCCGCATGCCCGCCGATGGCCCGGAGACGGTGCTGAAGGTGCTGTCGACCTTCTCGAAGAGCCTGCAGGGCAAGCAGATCGACCTGTCGAAGACCTATACCACGGCATTCGTCGACGGCGCCAAGTAGCGCCGACAGGGAGCCGGGCCTGCCGGCTCGGTCGTTGAAGAACAACAAGTTGCGCCGCTTGCCTGAATCAATTCGGCAGCGGCGCCTTTCCGGATACCGAGGCGCGGCGGGCCCATGGGCTCGAGCCCCAGTCATCCTCGCACCATCGCTACAGGAGTGTGCCATGCAGTTGCAAACCATGGCGGCCGAGAAATTGTCTCCGGCCGCGCCGCCGGCTGATGCCGCGATCGCCATCGACGATGTGACGCTGCGCTTCGTCACCCCCGACGGCCACATGATGACGGCCATCCGCGATTTCACCATGACGGTGGCGCGCGGCGAGTTCGCCTGCGTCGTCGGGCCGACCGGCTGCGGCAAGTCGACGACGCTTAACCTCGTCACCGGGCTGCTCAGGCCGACGACCGGCAATGTCCGCGTCATGAGCAATCCCGTAACCGAGATCAGCCGCGACATCGGTTTCGTCTTCCAGGCAGACGCGCTGTTTCCGTGGCGCAGCGTCATCGACAACGTCGCCGCCGGCCCGCTCTATCGCGGCACGCCGAAGGCTCAAGCCTATGACCGGGCGCGCGACTGGATCGCCCGCGTCGGCCTTGCGCGTTTCGAGAAACACTATCCGCACCAGCTCTCTGGCGGCATGCGCAAACGGGTCGCGCTAGCGCAAACCTTCATCAACCAGCCAAAGATTCTGCTGATGGACGAGCCGTTCAGCGCGCTCGACATGCAGACCCGCACCGCCATGCAGGACGAGCTGCTCGGCCTCTGGTCGGAACTCAAATCCTCCGTCGTCTTCGTCACTCACGATCTCGAGGAGGCGGTGGCGCTGGCCGACAAGGTCTATGTGCTCACCGCCGGGCCGGGCACGGTGAAGAGCGTCTACCGCATCGACCTGCCGCGCCCGCGTGTCATGGCCGACATCCGCTACGATCAGAAATTCATCGAGATCGCCAAGGTGATCTGGAACGACCTGCGCGAGGAAGTGCAGCTCGGCCAGAGCCGCGGCCTGCAGACCGGCCATTGAAAGGAGACTTGCCATGACCGCCATCTCTCCAGCCTCTCACCAAGCCGCCCGCGCGACCTCGATCGTCGCCGCGGAAGCCCGGGCGAGGGCGCGGCTGCGCCGCCGCCATGCCTTGGTCATCGGCCTGCGGCTCGCCATCCTGATCGTCTTCCTCGCTCTTTGGGAACTTGGCGCCGATCTCGGCGTCATCGATCCGTTCTTCTTCTCAAGCCCCTCCGGCATCTGGGAGCAGATCTGGTCCTGGGTCACCGAGGGCACCTCGCAGGGGCCGCTCTGGCTGCAGATCTATGTGACGCTCGAGGAAACTTTCCTCGGCTTCGCCATCGGCGCCGTCGGCGGCATCGCCGCCGGCATCATCCTTGGCCGCAACAAGCTCCTGGCGGATGTCTTCTCGATCTACATCAAGATCGCCAACTCGGTGCCGCGCGTCGTTCTGGGCTCGGTCTTCATCATAGCGCTCGGCCTCGGCATGGCCTCCAAGGTGGCGCTGGCCGTCGTCATGGTGTTCTTCGTGGTCTTCGCCAACGCCTTCCAGGGCGTGCGCGAGGCCGACAGGGCGATGATCGCCAACGCCCAGATCCTCGGCGCCTCACCCTATCAGATCACCACCACAGTCATCATCCCATCGGCCATGAGCTGGATCCTGGCGAGCCTGCATGTCAGCTTTGGCTTCGCGCTGGTCGGCGCCGTGGTCGGCGAGTTCCTCGGCGCCAAGCAGGGCATGGGCTTGCTGATCTCGACCGCCCAGGGCGCGTTCAACGCCAATGGCGTCTTCGCCGCCATGATTATCCTGGCGGTGATGGCGCTGGTGGTGGAGTTCATCATCACCCGCTTCGAGAACTACGTCGTCAAATGGCGTCCGGCGCCGTTCAACGAGCAAGGGGCCTGACCGCTCCAGTCGGCCTGTCCTGGGGTGCGGCGAGCGGCAGCCGGACCTCGACCCTGAGCCCGCTGCCGGCGGCCTCGCCAAGCGCAACGCTGCCGCCGGCATTCTCGACCACCTCGCGTACGATCGCGAGTCCGAGCCCGCTGCCTTCCTCGGCAGCACCGGCAATGCGGTAGAAGCGCTCGAAGACCTGCTCGCGCTCTTCGGCCGGAATGCCGGGACCGGTGTCGGTGACCGTCAGCACGCCCTCGCGACCGATCGCGGCCAGCTTGACGGTCACCGTGCCGCCGGCTGGCGTGTAGCGCAGCGCGTTGTCGACCAGGTTGACGATCATCTCTCGCAGCATGGTGCCGTCGCCGATAACGGGGACAGGTCCGGCTTGCTCGAGCCCAAGATCGATGTTGCGCTCGACGGCCTTCGGCGCATGTGTTTCCAGCACCTCGCGGGCGGCTTCGGTGAGGTCGATGCGGTCGGCGCGCGGCCGGCGGCTGCCCGGCTCGGCGCGCGACAGCGTAAGCAGCTGTTCGGCCAGCCGCGCCAGCCGGCCGGAGCCTGCCTGTAGGGCCACCAGCGCCTCCTCGCGCCGGTCGGTGGCGCTCTCGCGCAGCGCATAGCTCGCCTGTGTCGACATGAGCGCCAGCGGCGTGCGCAGCTGGTGCGCGGCATTGGCGATGAAGCGGCGCTGCGCCGCCATCTGCGCCCGCACGCGCTCCATATAGGCGTTGAGCGCGTCGATCAGCGGCCGGATCTCGCTTTGCGCGCCCGGCACCTCGACCGGGTCGAGATCGCTGCGATCCGGCGAGCGCACCGTATCGCGCAGGCGCATCAGCGGCGCCAGCCCGCGGCGCAGGCCAAGCAGCACGAAGAGGCCGGCGATCGCCACCAGCGCCAGCTGCTGGGCAAAGGCGCTGAACCACAGCCGCTGCACCATCGCGTCATGGCCGGCGAGCGTGACGCCCACCGTGACCCTGATCGGCGAATCCGTGCCTGCGCCGATCACCGCATGGCTGAGCGTTGTCAGACGCAGCCGGTGATCGCGATAGGAAGCCTCGATGCTGCCGCTCTGCGGCGCCTGGGGAAGGTCGGGATATCCGGTCAGCAGCCGGCCGTTGGCGGTCTCGACCCGGTAGTAGACGCTGTCGCGGTCGCCGGTGTCGAACATCTCGATCGCCGCCGGCGGAATGGTGGCGTCGAGCACGCCTTCGGCCATCGCCACCCGCTCGGCGATCGCGCGCGCCGAGCCGACCAGCATCCGGTCGGTGACCAGATCCGCCGTCGCCAGCGCGTTGCGCTGGCTGGTCCACAGATTGACCGTCACCAGCGCGGCAAGCGGCAGCACCACCCATGCCAGCAATTGCAGGCGGAGGCTGTTAATCTTCATGGCACCTAATCTTCATGACGGAGCAGATAGCCAAGGCCGCGCAAGGTGGCGATCTGCACGCGCGAGCCTTCCAGCTTCTTTCGCAGCCGATGCACGTAGATCTCGATGGCGCTGGGATCGGCGTCGGTGTCGAAGTCGTAGATCGCCGCCGAGAGTGCCGCCTTGCTCACCGTGCGCCCCGCCTTGACCACCAGCTGTTCCAGCACCGCATGTTCGCGCGGCGTCAGCGAAAGCGCCGCGCCGCCGAGCGAGAATAGCCTGGTGTTGGTGTCGAAGACGAGGTCGCCGCAGGAGATGACGGGCGCTGTCCGGTCGTTGGCGCGGCGCAGCTGCACGCGGATACGCGCTTCCAGTTCCTCGATCTGGAAGGGTTTTGCCAGATAGTCGTCGGCGCCCTCGTTGAGGCCCTTCACCCGGCCGTCGAGACTGGCATTGGCGGTGAGCACGATGACCGGCACCGGGTTGCCGCGGGCCCTCAGCCGCTTCAGCACCTCCATCCCGCCCATGCGCGGCAGGGCGAGGTCGAGGATGATCAGCGCATGGTCGCCGGCCGCCAGCGCATGCTCGACGTCCTCGCCGTCATGTACGACGTCGACGACGTAGCTCGCCTGGCGCAGCGTCTTGCTCAGCCAATCGGCCAGTTCGCGATTGTCTTCGACAAGCAGGAGCCGCATCGTCCATCGCTGTTCGGCAATGCCTCCATCCGGGTGGCGCCGGGCTTTCGCAAGCGCGGCTCGGCGGTCCGAACGGACAATTTGAAAGCAATCGATAGTCTCGATCCGCGGGCGAGGCAAACGCCGGCTGAAATCGGTTCCGTCGGTCAGCCTGGAGGCCCAATTCGCTCGCGCGATGGATAAAACCGAACGGTTCGGTTCAATTTATGTTGACGGTTCGTGTAACTCAGGTGAACGCTGGCTCGTTGTCCAGACCGTGAAACCTCGTCCGCTACTATTGCAAGTAGTTGATATTCAAACAAAAGAATGTGGCAGCCGCGCTGTTCACGCGATTTCAAGGTCGAACCAAACGGTTCGATTTGCACATCTTCGTGATTGGAAATGGCAACAGGACCGACCCATCTCGGGGTGGTCCGAGCGACGCGAATTTCCATTACGGCACGCCACTTGACGGACAGAATTTTGAAAATCTGGAGTATCTAAAATGAACAAGATTGCTCTTACCGCCGCGGTCCTTCTCGTTGCCACGGGCAGCGCCTTCGCCGGCAGCGACCATTACGGTTCCGACAACGTCAACCAGCCGGCCGTCGCCCAGTCGGTTGCGCCGCGGTCGGGCGACAACATCGACCGCAGCATCACCGGTTCGATCCGCAAGTTCGAGCAGCGCGATCTCAGGATCACGCCCGATCAGAACCAGCCGGAATCCGGCCAGGGCATTTGGGGCCGCTAGGCCTCCGTCCCGAACCGATCAGAACCACAACTCTCAAATCTGGAGTAACTGAAATGACCAAGATCGCTCTTACCGCCGCTGCCCTTCTCGTTGCCACTGGTGCTGCTTTCGCCGGCTCCGACAACTACGGTTCGGCCAACGCCAACCAGCCGGCTGCTTCGGTCGACACCTCGTACACCGCTTCGGTCAAGAAGTCTGATGCGAATGTCCAGAAGCCCGTCACCCAGGGCAGCGACCGCGACCTGTTCGGCAACCACTAACCGGCCGCCAGCCCGACCTCTTCAAACTCACCCCTCAAATCTGGAGTAACTGAAATGACCAAGATCGCTCTTACCGCCGCTGCCCTTCTCGTTGCCACCGGTGCCGCTTTCGCCGGTTCCGACAACTACGGTTCGGCCAACGCCCACCAGCCGGCTGCTTCGGTCGACACCTCGTACACCGCTTCGGTCAAGAAGTCTGATGCGAACGTCCAGAAGCCGGTTACCCAGGGCGCCGACCGCGATCTGTTCGGCAACCACTAGACGGTCGATCCTCGATGGATCTCAAAGCGGCGGGCTTGTCCCGCCGCTCTGCTTTATGGAGTCGGCTATCCGCAGGCCGGCTTGTGTCGCGACTATAGGCCCGGCTGCGCACAGAGGCGCTCTATTCCAAATCCTTCGGCCTGACGAAATGCGTCAGTCGCGCTCCGCCGAAGTCGAGGTTCGCCCAATCCTCCTTCACCGTGAACCGGGCCAGTGCCGCCGTCGGAAACTTCGCTTCGACTTTTTTGAACACGCTCTCATCCGATCCGGTGCCGGCGAGCCGCAGCACGAAATTCTGCAGGCCGGGATTGTGACCAATCACGATCAGGCTGGTGGCTTTCGCCTGCCGCACGCACGCCAGGATGGCGGCCGGCGCCGCCTCGTAGAGCTCCTCGGCGAATTCCGCCGGCCCATGCTTCGGTAATTCGGCGGCGACCAGCCGCCAGGTATCGCGGGTGCGCAGCGCCGGCGAGACCAGTGCCAGATCCGGCAGCCAGCCGCGCCGCGAAAGCTCGCGCCCGATCAGCGGTGCCGTCTTCAGCCCGCGCGGGGCGAGCGGACGGTCGAAATCGGCGAGCTTGGGATCGTCCCGGCTCGACTTGGCATGGCGCAGCACAAGGAGTTGTCTGGGCGTCGCCATGGCAGTCCTACGGCGTGATGCGCGCCAGCTGTTCGAGGTCGGTTTCCTCGCGCAGCGGGTCGGGCGCCATTACCACTGAAGTGGCGTTGTCGGCGTCGTCGGCGAAATGGGCAAGCACGGTGTGGCCCTTTTCCATGCGCGCCTTGCCTTCGGCGACCAGCCCGAGCGCCAGCGGATAGAGCCGGTGCTCCACCTTCAGCACCCGCGCGGCTAAAGTGTCCTCGTTGTCGCCGACCATCACCGGCACGGCGGCCTGGGCGATGATAGGCCCGTCATCCATCTCGGGCGTGACGAAATGCACGGAGCAGCCATGGATGCGCACGCCCGCGCGGATGGCGCGCGCATGCGTGTCCAGCCCCTTGAAGGCAGGCAGAAGGGCAGGGTGGATGTTGACCATGCGCCCCTGCCATTTTTCGACCAGGCCGCGGCCGAGGATGCGCATATAGCCGGCCAGAGCCACGATCTCGGCGCCGAAGCCGGTAAGCGCGGCATCGATCGCAGCGTCATGTGCGTCCTTGCTCGGATGGTCGGCGCGCTGAATCACCTTGGTGGCGATGCCGCGCGACTGCGCGAGGCCGAGGCCCGCGGCGTTCGCACGATCCGAGATGACGCCGACGATCTCGGTCGGATAGGTCGGGTCGCTGGCTGCCGCGATCAGCGCCGTCATGTTGGAGCCGCGGCCCGAGATCAGGACGACCGTGCGTTTCCTGCTCATAGTTCGATCGAGCCCCGGTAGATGACGCCGGCGTCGCGGCGCGGCACGATGCGACCGATCGGCGTCACCGTCTCGCCGGCTTCCTGCAGCACCGCCGCCACCTGCGCCGCCTGGCCGGAAGCAACGGCGAGGATCATGCCGATGCCGCAGTTGAAGGTGCGCATCATTTCTTGCGGCGCCACGCCGCCGGTCCTGGCGAGCCACGAGAATACAGGCGGTACGTCGATCGCTTCGAGGTCGAGCTCGGCGGAGAAATCCTTGGGCAGCACGCGCGGAATGTTTTCCGGAAAACCGCCGCCGGTGATGTGAGCCAGCGCCTTGATGCCATGCGTGTTGCGGATCGCCTTCAGGATCGACTTCACATAGATGCGCGTCGGCTCGAGCAGCGCTTCGGCGAGGCTGAGCTCATCGTTGAACGGCGCCGGATCGCTCCAGCCAAGCCCGCTGGCGTCGACGATGCGGCGCACCAGCGAAAAGCCGTTGGAGTGGAGGCCGGAGGAGGCGAGGCCAAGCAGCACGTCGCCCTCGACGATGTCGTCGGTGGGCAGCAACTGGCCGCGCTCGGCCGCGCCCACGGCAAAACCGGCAAGGTCGTAATCCTTGTCGTGATACATGCCGGGCATCTCGGCGGTCTCGCCGCCGATCAGCGCGCAGCCGGCCTGACGGCAGCCTTGCGCGATGCCGCCGACGATGGACGCGCCCTGGTCCGGATCGAGCTTGCCGGTGGCGAAATAGTCGAGGAAGAACAGCGGCTCGGCGCCTTGCACGACGATATCGTTGACGCACATGGCGACGAGGTCGATGCCGATCGTATCGTGCTTGCCGGAATCGATGGCGATCTTGAGCTTGGTGCCGACCCCGTCATTGGCCGCGACCAGCACCGGATCGGTGAAGCCGGCGGCTTTCAAATCGAACAGGCCGCCGAAGCCGCCGATCTCGCCGTCGGCGCCCGGCCGGCGCGTCGCGCGCACGAGCGGCTTGATCTTCTCGACCATGAGATTGCCGGCATCGATATCGACGCCCGCCTCGGCATAGGTGAGCCCGTTCTTGCGCTTGGCCTTGTCGCCGTTGCTCATCTTCGGCTCATCCCTGTTTCCATTGCGGGCTCATCGCATGAATGGTTTCGAGGGGCAAGGCGCGTGAGAGCCAATCTCCCCCCTTGAGGGGGAGATGTCGCCGGAGGCGACAGAGGGGGGTCGCCTCGCGTGGAGCTCCAGCGCCTTGTGCGCCAGAGACCATCTTCCCCCTCGAGCGGGGAGATCCGCAACTCCTCCCTTGCGTGCGCCTCTCATCTCCATCAACTATCTTCCAACAAAACCCATGATGGGACATCACGTGACCATACCTAACATGATCACGATCATGCGGCTGTTGCTGGTGCCGGCCGTGGTGCTGGCCATGCTGCAGGCGCGCTGGGACTGGGCCTTTGCCGGCTTCCTCGTCGCCGGCATCTCCGACGGCGTCGACGGTTTCATCGCTCGCCGCTACCGGTTGTTCTCGCGGCTCGGCGCTTATCTCGATCCGGTCGCCGACAAGCTCCTCCTGGTCTCGGTCTTCGTCGTCATGGGTTATGCCGGGGAACTGCCGCTCTGGCTTGTCGTGACCATGGTCTCGCGCGACGCGCTGATCGTCTGCGCGGTGCTTTTGTCCAGCGTGATGGCGCAGCCGGTCGAGATGAAGCCGCTCTTGGTCTCCAAGGTGAACACCGCCGTGCAGATCGCGCTGGCGGCGCTTGTGCTGGGCGAGCTTGCCTTTTCCATGCATCTCTATCCGCTCCGGCCGGCGCTCATATTGCTCTCCGGGGTCTTGACCGTGGCTTCGGCCGCGGCCTATCTCGTGGCCTGGCTAAGGCATATGAGTGGCTATGGCGAAGGCTCCCGGACGAGCAACACCAAGTCGGGCAATTCCAGCACGGACACCTGACGGCGAAGCCTGGACGGCCGCGGCCTCGACCGCGTTGCGCCGGCAGATCGCATTCTGGCTGATCGTTGCCGTGCTTCTGGCGCTGTTCCTCTATGTCTTCTCCGGCATCCTCTTGCCCTTCGTCGCCGGCATGGTGCTCGCTTATTTTCTCGATCCGGTGGCCGATCGGCTGCAGCGGCTCGGCCTCTCCCGGCTGATGGCGACGGTGGTGATCCTCATTGCCTTCGTCGTCGTCGTAGTGCTCGCCTTCGTTATCCTGGTGCCTGTGCTGGCCACGCAGATGGCCGATTTCGCGCGCAAGCTGCCGGAATACCTCACCCGCCTGCAGTCGCTCATCACCAGCTTCGACCCGAAGTGGCTGGAGCAGCGTTTTGGTGTCAACGCGGCCAGCCTGCGCGAAGGACTGAACTCGCTGCTCACCACCGGCTTCGGGCTGCTCACCACCGTCTTCACCTCGATCTGGAGCTCGGGCGTGGCGCTGGTTTCGGTGGTCAGCCTCTTCGTCGTCACCCCGGTCGTTGCCTTCTACATGCTGCTCGACTGGGACCGGATGGTGGCCGTGGTCGACAGCTGGGTGCCGCGAGATTATGTCGAGACGGTCAGGGCGCTTGCCCGCGACATCAACACCGCCACCGCCGGCTTCGTGCGCGGGCAGGGCACGCTCTGTCTTGTGCTG
>NZ_RZSN01000140.1:0-15925 GCF_003997315.1 Mesorhizobium sp. M1A.F.Ca.IN.020.04.1.1 | reverse complement strand
GGCCACGCGGCCTATGAGCTGTCGAAGAAATTCGGCGCCGGTCCCGCCAATGCGGTGGAGCTTGCCGAGCGGCTCAACCGTACCGGCTACAAGGTCGGGCTGTGCTTCCATGTCGGCAGCCAGATCGAGGACCCCGACACCTACGAGCGCGCGTTGGCCTCTGCCGACTGGGTGCGCAACCGGCTGACCTTCGACATTGCCGGGCTCGACGTGGGCGGCGGCTTTCCGGCCGAGTACGGCCACGATCCCAACCGCAAGCACATCGAGATGCCGTCGCTCGGCCAGCTCATGTCGCGGCTGGCCGGCGACCTCAAGGAATACCGGTTCGACGAGATGCCGCTGGTCGCCGAACCCGGCCGCGTGATCGTGGCGCGCTGCCTGTCGCTGATCGTGCGCGTGCTCTTGCGCAAGGGCAAAAGGCTCTACATCAATGACGGCATCTGGGCGTCGCTCTCGGATTCATGGACCGGCAAGATCACGCTGCCGGCGCGCTTCATTCCCGATCCGGCGATCCGCACGCGCAATGGCAGCGACAAGACGGTCGTGCCGTTCAAGGTCTGCGGCGCAACGTGCGATTCCGTCGACATATTGTCGAGGCCGTTCTGGCTGCCGGAAACGGTCGACACGGGCGACTGGATCGAGATCGGCCACATCGGCGCCTACTCGCTGTCGCTGAGGACGCGATTCAACGGGTTCTATCCCGACACGTTCGTGGAGGTGACGACGCCGTTCGACGAGGGCGACGCGCCGCAAGGTTTCGCGAGCTTGGAGACGATGGCGGATTGAGCTCCCCCTTCTCCCTTGTAGGAGGAGGACAGGGCGCTACAATTTCGCCAGCAATTCCGGCGTCGGCCAACCGTCCACGGCCATGCCCAGGCGCATCTGCTCCTTGCGGATCGCTTCGCGGGTATTCGTGCCGAGGATACCGTCGACCGTGCCGACATCGTAGCCCTTGGCCTCAAGCTTGGTCTGCAGGGCCTTCATCTGGTCACCGTTGAGGCCGGGCTCGGGCGTGCGCGGGTCGAATTGCGGCGCCCCGGCCAGACGGGTCGCCAGCACCGCAGCGGTGAGCGCGTAAGTGAAGGACTGGTTCCATTCCAGATAAACGTCGAAATTGTCGTAGGTCAGGAAGGCTGGACCCTTGCGACCCATGGGCAAGGCGAGCCCGGCCTTCAGGCCGTTGTCGACGAGCGGCGTGCCGTCCGGATTGGTCACGCCCCATTGGGCCCATTGCGACAGCGGCAGCTTGTTGGTGCGGCCGGTCTGGTCCCAAGGCATGTCGTCGGGAACGCGCACCTCCTCGACCCAGGGCTGGTCGCGCTTCCAGCCGCGCGACAGGATTTTGTGGGCCGTGGTCATGATGACGTCCGCCACGCTGTTCCGGAGATCGACCTTGCCGTCGCCGTCGCCGTCGACGCCGCGGGCGAGATAGTCGGTCGGCAGAATCTGCGTCTGGCCGATCTCGCCGGCCCAGGCGCCCTTGACATCGGCCGGCAGCACGCCGCGGTCGATCAAGGTCAGCAACGGCACCAATTGCGGCCGGAACAACTGAGGGCGGCGGCAGTCGTGCGCAAGGGTGACCAGCGCGTCCAGCGTGTGGAAATCGCCCTGCACGGCGCCGAAATCCGTCTCCAGTCCCCAGAACGCTGTGATGACGGCCGGCTGCACGCCGAATTCCTTGTCGGCGCGCGCGAAGACGTCGGCATAGTTCTTGAGGTTGGCCGCGCCCTGCTTCAGGCGATAGGCCGAGATCATGCGGTTCGAGAATTGGGTGAAGGTCTGGGCGAACACCCCTTGAGCTCGGTCGCGCGCCAGCACCTTCTCATCGATCGCGGCATTTTCCAGCGCCTCCAGGCCAACGGCGCCGACGCCGGCTGCCTTGGCTTCCGCTGCCACGCCCTGTTTCCACGCTTCGAAATCGCCGCCGCATTCCTGCGCCGCCGCAGGCCAAGCGAAAGCGCCGACCAGCAGCGCCGCCAGGATTTCAACGCGCAATCGCATCGCTTCCCTTACGAGACCGGGGCATGATCACGGCCGGGTGCGGACGCATCATGCGTAGATTTCAAAATTCAGGAGCGCCGTGCGGCACCCCGGTGGGGTGCGCCGCTCCGCATCGCCAGCGGTTGCAACTATCACCGCCCGCCATGTCGAAAGCAGGCAAGGGGGCCGATGTCAACGGGTGTTCTGCCGCAGCCACTTGTTCCAGGCGGCTTCCGAGCCGTTGAAAACATTGATGTCGGACTTGCCGGTCATGCCGGGCACGATGCCGGTTCCGGTGTACTGCCAAAAGGTGAAAGGATGGCTGCCATACTTCTGGCGCGGATGGCCGGCGACCGAGCGCAGCCAGTAAGGATAGCCGCGGAACGTCGCCAGGTTATTGTCATCGAAGAAGTCGAGCGACGTATAGATGATCGGCTTCTTGCCGTAATGGCGCTCGACGATCTCGAGAAAGGTGGTCATCTCGCTGCGCACCGTCGCGGGATCGGGGCGCAGTCGGCAGGTCGGCGACTTCGGGTTCCATTCCATGTCGAGCACCGGCGGCATTGCCGACGGATCTTTCGGAACATTGGCGATGAACCAGCGCGCCTGGGTGGCGGCCGGGGTGCAGAAATAGAAGAAATGATAGGCCGCGCGCGGGATTCCGACGTCCTTGGTGCGTGCCCAGTGCTCGTTGAAATAATCGTCGAAGCGATCGCCGCCCTCGGTCGCCTTGATGAAGGCGAAGGAGATGCCGCTGGCCTTGGCCGTCGGCCAGTCGACAGAGGTCTGGTATTTTGAGACGTCGGTGCCGTGGATCGCATAATTCCACGGCGCGCCGCTGTCCCATTCATGCGGTTTGGAATCTTCGAAACGGGGCGCGCGCAGGGCGACCGTCTGGGATGACGGCGCCAGCGGCGATAGATCGTCCACGGTCGAGCAGGCGCTCAACAGCGTCAGCATCAGGATGGCCGCAAGACGGCGCATGATATCCCCCGAGCCGGGATCAGCCGGCCGCTGATGGGTCCTTCACTGATGGTGGTCGCTTCCGCGGGCCCCCTCCGGACGGTCGCCCCACAGGACCGCCCAGTCTCTCCGTTCATCGCCGAACATGGTTGATAATCCATTGACGGCGCTCGACATCGACCATGATTTTGGAGAAGCAATGGCGGCAAATCAATGACATAAAGCGAACCGGAAAACCCAAGGGCGGAAAGATGCGGGCTGTCGTGAAGTTCATCAAATGGCTGTTCGGCCTCATTGTGCTGGCGGTGATCGCGCTCTTCGCCTGGCTCTACTTTGCGCCGCCCGAACTGATCCGTGTCGGCTCGGGCTATGCGGCCAAGATCGTCTGCTCCAACGTGTTCATCGCCGGCCGCGACCCGAATGAAGTGCTGGCCGTCGACGTGCAGGCGCCGGGCCATCCGCTGCTCAAGCTGATGAAGGTATCCGTCGACAAGGAAAGGGGCCTTGTTTCGGCGGGCCTGCTTTGGACGCTGGGCAAGAGCGTCGCCGTAGAGCGCGACGGGGTCGGCTGCGCGTCGGTTCCGGATGGCGACACCGGCAGGGCGCGGCAGACCTCCGTCCATATAGAGCCTTTGGCGGTGGCCTCGCAGGATGCGCTCTGGCCGGAGGGCGAAAGGGTGGACGCCCTGCAAAACCCCGCCGTCACGAAGATCGTCGACGATGCCGCGATGGTCGGGACAGGCATGCGCGCGGTCGTGGTGGTGAAGAACGGCCGCATCGTCGCGGAACGCTATGGCGAGGGTTTTTCGGCCAAGACGCCGCTGCTCGGCTGGTCGATGACCAAGACGGTGAATGCCGCGATCGTCGGCACGCTGGTCAAGGACGGCAAGATGGCGCTCGACAACAAGGGCCTGTTCTCGCCGTGGAAGGCCGACGGTCGGGCGGCGATCAGTCTTGCCGACATGATGGCGATGTCGAGCGGGCTGGAGTTCAACGAGGACTATGGCGACGTCGCCGACGTGACGCGTATGCTCTATCTCGAGCCGGACATGGCGGGCTTTGCCGAGACCAAGCCGCTCGGCGGCGAGGTGGGCAAGGCATTTTCCTATTCGAGCGGTACGGCCGTCATGCTGTCGCGGCTGTGGCAGGAGGCAATCGGCGACAAGGCGAAGGCGCTGAGCTGGCCACGCACGGCGCTGTTCGAGCCGCTCGGCATGCACAGCGCGGTGCTCGAAACCGACGAGCGGGGCACTTTCGTCGGCTCGTCCTATCTCTATGCCACGGCGCACGACTGGGCCCGCTTCGGCCAGTTCCTGCTACAGGGCGGTGTCTGGAACGGCGCACAGATCCTGCCCGCCGGTTTCGTCGACTGGATGCGGCAGCCGGCGCCGGCCTCGAAGGTCTACGGGAACGGCCAGGTGTGGATCGAGGGTCCGGGCGATGAGGAGACTCCAGGCGCGGGCGCTGCCGCCGGCCTGGCCAAGGACACCTACTGGATGGAAGGCCATGACGGCCAGACGGTGGCCATCATTCCGTCGGAGCAATTGGTGGTGGTGCGGCTCGGGCTGACACCTGCCAAGCTCGGCTATCGGCCGCAGGCGATGGTGGCCGCGCTGGTGAAAGCTTTACACCAGTAAGGCTCTCTACATCCGAGCTCCGATGACGCCGAGCCAGGCATAGCCGCGATAAAGCGTTCTAAAACAGAAGGTTGCGCCGGTCCGTTTCGACTCCGAGTCAAGGACGTCGCGCAGCGAGGCGCGCGGCGTGACATGGAATTTCCGCAGCCAGCCGCGCAGCAAGGCCCGGAACCAGTTTGGCAGACCTTCCTGCTGGCCGAAATCGACGACATGCAGCGAGCCGCCGGGTGCGAGCGCGGCAAGCGCGGCCGACACGGTCTTCTCCCAGCCGGGGATCATCGACAACGAATAGGATATGAAGACACGGTCGAAGCGCTCGATGCCGAAGAGCGCCGCCGGATCGAAATCCGTGGCGTCGCCGCGCGCCAGTTCGACCCTGTCGGAGAGACCTTCGCGAGCGATAGCCGCGTTTGCCGTCTCCAGCATCTCGGCCGAGATATCCAAACCGAAGAAGCGGGCGTCTGGATAGCTCCGGGCGGCAAGAACGATGTTGCGGCCGGTACCGCAGCCGAGCTCGAGCACGGTGCCGCCTTGCGGCACGTCGAGCCCCGCTATCAGCCGGTCGCGGCCGAGCAGGTAGTATTTGCGGGTAATGTCGTAGATATGGCGCTGCCAGCGATAGACGCCATCCATCAGATCGGCATGGCGGACCGGCAGCTCCGTCGTGCTCATGCGGCGCGCTTCACATAGAGATGGAAGCCGCCATAGATCGCCGAGCGATCCCTGGCCGAGAATTCGCGCGAGGCCTCGGCTTCGTAGCGCCACTGGTCGAGCAGGGAACTGGAGACGCGGCCCGGCAGCAGGCTGGGCTCGGCCGCGGTGCGGAAGATCACGCGCGCGCCAACCGAGGCCGTGCGGGTGATCTCGGTCCACAGATCGTTGAGCAGGTCGTCGGTCATCCAGTCCTGGGCATCGAGCAGGACGAAGCGATCGACCGAGGCCGCATCCTTGCCGGCGAGGAATTTGATCAAGTTGGCATGATGGATGGCGACGCGTTCGGTGTTGGCGCGGATCGTCCTGTAGTTGCGCTGTTCCAAATAGGCGGGCAGGGCTGCCTCGCCGGGCTGCGGATAGCGGCGGGCAAAGGCCTGCCAGGCGAAATAGTTGTTCTTCAGCGGGAAATCGCAGGCGAGCTTCTCCAGCCGCGCCTTCAAGACGCTCGCCATCGAACCGTCGCCGGACGTGATCAGCGAGTCGTACTGTGCCGGCGGGATACCCAGACCGAAAAGCGAGGCCTTGCGCGATGTCGCCCAGCGTAGCAGCTTTTTGTCGAAGACCGGCGCCAGCTCCTCGTTAAAGAAACGGCGCTGCTCGCCGATGTTCTCGGCCTTCATGATGCCGGCCGGATCGACACCGAACAGTTTTGCCACACGATGGCCCATGGCGATGAAGAGGCCAAGCAGGCCGGTCTGGTAGAAGTTGCGGTCGAAAACCGCGATGCGGCGGCGGCCGCGCCAGTTCCTGCGCTCCCAGTAGTGACGGCTGACCGGGTCGAGATGCGGCGCGATGAAGCGGTCGTAAGCTTCCGAGTTGTGGCTGGTATCGGCTGCGCCGAAGAAGCGGAACAGATCGCCCTGCGAGGGCAGATGGCGCACCGCCTCCAGCTTCATGCGGTTCAGCGCGATGTGCGCGGCGTTGAGGTCGACGGCGTCGATCCGGGCCGGCGAGCGGGTGAGGTAAGCCAGAATGTTGCAGCCGCCCGACGCGATTGTGACGACGCGATGGCCGGCGCCAAGCTGCATGGCGTCCATGTCGACATCCGGGTCTTCCCAGATCTGGGGATAGACGAGGCCGGAAAACAGGAAGGCGAAAAGCCGCTCGGAAATGCCGTCCTTCGACAGGGCGCGGTTCTGGTAGACGGCTTTTCCAACCTCCTTGCCGCGTCGAAAAACGAGTTCTCCCGATACATCCGACATGGCAAGCTGATTCCCCGTTTGCATTGCGCAAGCGGGTAGCGCAGCGTTGTGACAGGCGGGTGACAGGCTGCTGACGCTGAGTCTTAGGCCTTGCCGAATCCGCCGGGCGTCGGCGTGACGACGATGACGGCCTCGCCGGCGTCGAGCGTGGTCTGGTCGCAGGCCTTCAGCACCTCGATCGAGCCGTCGTTGCGTCTGACCTTGGTCGAGCCAGCCTCGCCGTCGCCGCCGCCGTTCAGACCCTGCGGCGGGCGGTTGCGGTGTGAGGAGAGGATGGCGCATTCCATTTTTTCGAGGAAGCGGATCGTGCGTTTGGTGCCGTTGCCGGCGTTCCATTTGCCCTTGCCGCCGGAACCGTCGCGGATGTGGAAGTCTTCCAGCACGACCGGGAAGCGCAGTTCCAGCACTTCGGGATCGGTAAGTCGCGAATTGGTCATATGCGTGTGGACGCCGGAGGTGCCGGCAAAGCCGCGGCCCGAATTCATTTGGCCGGCCGGCGAGCCGGAGCAGATCGTCTCATAATATTGGTATTGCCGGTTGCCGAAGGTGAGATTGTTCATTGTGCCTTGCGCGTTGGCCATCGCGCCCATGGCGCCGAACAGCGCGTTGGTGACATGCTGCGAGGTCTCGACATTGCCGGCGACGACGGCGGCAGGGTAGGAGGGTTTGAGCATGCAACCGTCGGGGATGACGATGTTGATCGGCCTGAGACATCCGGCGTTCATCGGGATCATGTCCTCGACCATGACGCGGAAAACATAGAGCACAGCGGCTCGCGCCACCGGCTCCGGCGCATTGAAATTGTTCTTCATGACCTTCGAGGTGCCGGTGAAATCGACCGTCGCGTCGCGCCTTTGCCGATCGACGGTGATCTTCACTTTGATCACCTGGCCGGTGTCGGTGGCATACTCGTAGTCGGAACTGTCGGGCAGCCTTTCCAGCACGCGGCGCACGCTCTCGGCGGCATTGTCCTGAACATGGCCCATATAGGCCTCGACGACAGCGAGGCCAAAATGCGCGACCATCTTGCGCAACTCCGCCACGCCCTTTTCGTTGGCGGCGATCTGCGCCTTGAGGTCGGCGATGTTCTGGGCGGGATTGCGGGCAGGATAGGGATGGTCGGTGAGGAGCGCCTCGAGCTCCTCCTCGCGGAAGCGGCCGCGATCGACGATGCGGAAATTGTCGAACAGCACGCCTTCCTCGTCGACGGTTGTGGCCAAAGGCGTCATCGAGCCCGGCGCGGTGCCGCCGACATCGGCATGGTGGCCGCGCGAGGCCGCCCAGAACAGGATTTCCGTGCGCGCGTCGTCGAACACCGGCGTCACCACGGTGATGTCGGGCAGATGCGTGCCGCCATTGTAGGGCGCGTTGAGAGCAAAAACGTCGCCGGGATGGATATCACCCGAATTCAGGCGGATGACGGTTTCGACCGAGCGGTCCATGGACCCCAGATGCACCGGCATGTGCGGCGCGTTGGCGACCAGCGCGCCATGGCGGTCGAACACGGCGCAGGAAAAATCGAGCCGCTCCTTGATGTTGACGGAATAGGCGGTGTTCTGCAGCGTGACGCCCATCTGCTCGGCGATCGACATGAAAAGGTTGTTGAAGACCTCGAGCATCACCGGATTGGCTTCGGTGCCGAGCGCCGCCTGCCGCGCCTTTTTCTCTATACGCCGCAGCAGCACGTGGTTCCTGGCCGTGATCTCGGCCTGCCAGCCCGGCTCGACGACGATGGTCTGGTTCGGCTCGATGACGAGCGCGGGGCCTGCCACCTTGTGACCGGGCTTCAAATCCTCGCGCCGGAAGATGCCGGCATCGCGCCAGGCTCCGTCGGCGAAGAATTGCCGGGACTGCCAGGGGCTTGCCACCTGGTCTTCGAGCCCTGATTCACTTTCGTCGCGGCTGGCGGTCCCGACATCGCTGCCTTCGACGCCGACTGCCTCGACGATCATCGGCTTGTCTTCGTAGACGAAGCCGAATTGCGCTTGATGGGCGGCCTCGAAATCGCTCCTGGCGCGAAAAATCGAGCCGTGCTCGAAGTTGACCGGCAAAGTTGTGTCGGTGCCGTCATAACGGATCTGCAGGACCGGCTTTGAGGCGATGGCGTCTTGCGCAATGCCTTGCACTGCAAGGTCGGCGATGACGCCCTGGTGCAAGGTCGCAATCAGGTCCTCAATCGAGGAGCGGGACTCTTCGGCGAGCGGCTTCAGCAACGCCTGCTGGCGCGAGGCGAAAACCGTCGACAGCCCGATGCCGTAAGCCGAAAGCAAGCCGGAGAAGGGGTGGATAAGCACCGCTTCCATGCCGAGCGCATCGGCGACGAGGCAGGCATGCTGGCCGCCGGCGCCACCGAAACAGTTCAAGAGATATTCAGTGACATCGTAACCGCGCTGCACCGAAATCTTCTTGATGGCGTTGGCCATGTTCTCGACGGCGATGGTGACGAAACCCTCGGCCACCGCTTCGGGCGAGCGTCCATCGCCGATCTCGGCGGCTAAAGCCGCGAATTTTTCGCGCACGGCGGCGACGTCGAGCGGCTGGTCTTGACCGGGGCCGAAGATCGCCGGGAAGACGTCGGGCTGCAGCTTGCCGAGCATGACATTGGCGTCGGTGACGGCGAGCGGGCCGCCGCGTCGGTAAGCGGCCGGGCCGGGATTGGCGCCGGCGGAGTCCGGGCCGACGCGGAAGCGACCGGCCTCGTAGTGCAGGATCGAGCCACCGCCGGCCGCGACGGTATGAATACGCATCATCGGCGCGCGGATGCGAACGCCGGCGACTTCAGTGTCGAAGGCGCGCTCGTATTCGCCGTCATAATGGGCGACGTCGGTCGAGGTGCCGCCCATGTCGAAGCCGACGACCTTGTCGAAGCCGGCGAGCTTCGCCGTCTCGACCATGCCGACGACGCCGCCGGCCGGGCCGGAAAGCAGCGCATCCTTGCCCTGGAACATGTCGGCGGCGGTCAACCCGCCCGATGACATCATGAACATCAGCCGCGGGCCGGCGCCCAATTCTCCCGCCACCCTTTGCACGTAGCGTGACAGGATCGGCGACAGATAGGCGTCAACCACCGTGGTGTCGCCACGACCGACCAGCTTGATGAGCGGCGAGACCTCGTGGCTGACCGATATCTGGCTGAAGCCGATCTTGCGACAGACTTTCGCGACTGCCTTTTCATGGTCGGGATATTTCCAGGCGTGCATCAAGACGATGGCTACCGCGTCGATGCCGTCGGCCTTGGCCTGCTCGATGGCCGGGCGGCAGGCGGCGATGTCGAGCAGGCGCTCGACGGACCCGTCCACGCGCACGCGCTCGTCGATCTCTACCACCCGCTCATAGAGCTGTTCGGGCAGGATGATCTCCTTGGCGAAAATATCCGGCCGCGCCTGATAGGCGATGCGCAGCGCGTCGCGAAAACCCCTGGTGATGAGCAGCAGCACGCGGTCGCCCTTGCGCTCCAGCAGCGCGTTGGTAGCGACAGTGGTGCCCATTTTTATGTCGCCGATGCGCTCCGCGGGGATGGCGGCGCCGGTTTTCAGTCCAAGCAGTTCGCGGATGCCCTGGATAGCGGCATCGGCATAGGCCTCAGGGTTCTCCGACAAAAGCTTGCGGGGATGCAGTCGGCCTTGCGGATCGCGGCCGATGATGTCGGTGAAGGTCCCGCCCCGGTCGATCCAGAAATCCCATTTGTTGTTGGCTGCGGCGTCCTGCATGCTGCTTATCCGTTACCTGCGACAACCCGTTCTGTTAGTTCGCCGTTTTGGCCCCGGCAACCATGCGCTTGGTGTTACACATGGAAACGCAACGTTACGAAACCCAGGTCAGATTTCTGCATTTCCTCTGCGACGTTCACCGAAACGTGAGCGTTTGCTGAAGGAGAGATACCATGAAGAAGCTTATTCTGGCGTCTGTTTCGGCGCTCGCCCTGCTGGGGGTCGCGGCTTGCAGCGACAGCAGCACCGACAACACCACCACGCAGAGCACCAACCCGCCGGCCAACGAACAGCCAATGAAGCCGGCTACCCCTGACCCTTCGAAGCCTGCTGAACCGGCTCCGGCAACACCTCCTGCTGCGCCCGCGCAGTAGAAGTTCATCCACTGAAATCAGGAAGGCCGGCCCCTGTGCCGGCCTTCCTTTTGGCGGGACTGTCCTCAAAGTCGTTCGCCCTGCGGCATCGTCCCGGCTTGATAGCGGTGCCCGGTTCGCACTAAGAAGCCGCATGTCGATTTGGGACCGCCTCGGCGACTTCATCGCTCGTGTTTCGTCGTCGGCGTCCTCGGGCGTCGGCGATGTCGTCGAGGCCGTGCGGACCATGTACTCGGGCGACCCGGATCTACGCCGGCGCGTGGCCTTCTCGGTGGCGATGATCGCGCTTTCGGCCAAGATGGCGAAGGCCGACGGCATCGTCACCCAGGACGAGGTGCGCGCCTTCCAGGAAATCTTTGAGGTGCCGCCGAGCGAAACGCGCAATGTGGCGCGCCTCTATGACCTCGCCAAGCGCGATGTTGCCGGATTTGAAATCTACGCCCAGCGCATGTCGCAGCTTTGCGGTTCCGGTCATGCGAATTGCAAGATGCTGGAAGACATACTCGACGGGCTGTTCCACATCGCCAAGGCGGATGGCCTGGTTCACGAGAGGGAAGGGCAATTCCTGCATCGCATCGCCGAGATTTTTCAGATCGATGAGGCGCATTACCAGGCGATCCTGGCGCGCCACGTCAATCTGGGCGCCGCCGATCCCTATGTGGTTCTCGGCGTCGAACGCGGGAAGCCATTCGAGGAGGTCAGGAAGCGTTATCGCAAGCTGATCTCCGACAACCATCCCGACCGGCTGATCGCGCGCGGCCTGCCGCAGGAATTCGTCAAGATCGCCACGACAAGGGTCGCTGCGATCAATGCCGCCTATGAGATGATCGAACGGGGCCTCAGGCACGTATGAGCGGTTTCTTGCCCGACCAGCCGGGTGCCGAGGTCAGGCTATCGCCGAATTTCGGTCCGCGACGCGAGACGCTCAGGCCCGACATGATCGTGCTGCACTATACCGGCATGCCGACGGGGCCTGGGGCCGAGGCCTGGCTGTGCGATCCGGCAAGCGAGGTATCCTCGCACTATCTTGTGCATGAGGACGGCCGCATCGTGCAAATGGTGCGCGAAAGCGACCGCGCCTGGCATGCCGGCAAGAGTTCATGGTTCGGGTGCACCGACATCAACTCCTGCTCTGTCGGCATCGAGATCGTCAACCCCGGGCATTCGCTGGGCTACAAAACCTTCCCGAAGCGGCAGGTCAAGGCCGTGATCGATTTATGCGCAGGGATCGCGGGCCGGCACTCCATTCCACCGCAAAGGGTGCTTGCGCATTCCGATGTGGCGCCGGGACGCAAGGTCGACCCGGGCGAGAAGTTTCCCTGGAAGGCGCTCTTTGCCGCCGGTGTCGGCCATCTGGTTCCCGCGGCTCCGATCAGGACGGGCGCGGCGCTGAAGGCGGGCGACGCAGGTGCTGACGTGGAAGCCCTGCAATCGATGCTGGCGCTGTACGGCTACAGCGCCGAGATATCGGGTGTCTTCGACCGCCAGACGGAAATCGTGGTGGCGGCGTTTCAGCGGCATTTCCGACGGCGGCTCGTCGACGGCGTGGCGGACGGTTCGACGATCAGCACGCTCCAAAGGCTTTTGGCTGCGATAAAGGCAGCCCCTTCCAAATAGCCTGCCAAGCTGGCTAAATTACAATTTGTCATACAAAGTGAATTGCCTCGCCTTTATTGGCGCCAATTCGGTCTCCAAACGCATCTCCCGCAAGTTGTCGGGCATCTATCCCTCCAAGATGCTCCGGTGTTGGATTGGCCCCGCCGCGTGAAATTCTTCGCGCGGTTCTAACAGAACAGGAATACATGCAAAGATTGACCGTTGTAGCGGCAGCCGTTGCTGCCGGAGTGATGACTTTTGCCTTCAGCCCAGCGAACAGCGCCCCCCTGAGCCTCCGGGCGGCGGACAATGGGTTTGCTGCGACCGCCTCAAAGCCCAAGGCTGCGCCAAGCGCCAAGACTTCGACGACCAAGAGAGCTGCCCCGGCGAAGGTGCAGAAAGCCGCCGCAGCGCGGTCCGCGAAATCAAGAGTCAAACGCTACGCAAAGCGCAGCAGGCAAACCATCGACCTGACCGCGACAGCTTCCATCCGTCCTGAAAAGCCCGCCTTGTCTTCTTCGGCAACTGGCGACGGCCAATATTCGGCGATCATCGCCCGCTATGCGGCAAGCTACGGCGTGCCGGTGTCGCTGGCCAAGGCCGTCATCACGATCGAGAGCAACTTCCGGCCCAACATGGTCGGCGGCGCCGGCGAGATCGGCCTTATGCAGATCAAGCCGGCGACGGCCCGGATGATGGGCTATACCGGTTCGGTCAAGGGACTGTTCGATCCCGACACCAACATCAAATACGGCATGAAGTACCTCGCCATGGCGCAGGGGCTAGGTGGCGGCACCACCTGCGGTACCATCCTCAAATACAATGCCGGCCATGGGGCGACGCGGATGAATCCGATTTCGGCCGCCTATTGCAGCAAGGTGAAGGTGCAGATGGCAGCGCTCGGTTCGCCTGTCTAAGCGGGACAGTTGCCTTTTTTGTTGCGTTTTCAGGCGCGAATCCCTTTATACGCCCTTGTCAGCTGGCCGGGCGGCCGCGCCCGCAAGAGCCGAAAGGCTGCGGGTGAGGAAAGTCCGGGCTCCATGGAGACACGGTGCCGGCTAACGGCCGGCGGGGGAGACCCCAGGGAAAGTGCCACAGAAAGCAAACCGCCGCGGCATTTGCCGCGGCAAGGGTGAAAGGGTGGGGTAAGAGCCCACCGCGCGACTGGCAACAGAAGCGGCACGGCAAACCCCACCGGGAGCAAGACCGAATAGGGGCGGTGCGAAGGGAAACCTTCGAGGGCTGTTTCCGGCCCACCGCCCGGGTAGGTTGCGTGAGGCGCATGGCGACATGCGCCCAAGATGAATGGCCGCCACGTTCCCGCGCCACAAGGCGTGGGGGCCATACAGAACCCGGCTTACAGGCCAGCTGGCATTTTCCTCTACAGCGCTCCGAGCCGCTCAGCCGCCAAGCCGTCCAAAGACGCCTCGATCGCCTGCCAGAGCTCTTCCACCGGCTCGCAGCCGACGGCCAGCCGCACGAAGCCGGGCGGCACGGCATCGCCGCGCTTCGATCGCCGCTCGGCCGATGTATGGACGCCACCAAACGAGGTCGCCGATTCAATCAGCGCGCAGTTGTTGATGAAATCCTCGGCCTTCTCTTCCGAAGCCAGTTCGAACGAGATGAGAAAGCCGAAGCGCTCCATCTGGGCACGCGCCAGATTGTGCGAGGGGTCGCTCTCAAGGCCTGGAAAGCGCAAGCCGCTCACGGCGCGATGCCCCTTGAGCCGGCGGGCGATCGTTTCCGCCGAGGAGCACATGCGATCGTACCGCACCTCAAGTGTTTCAAGGCCGCGATGCACGAGCCAGGCCTCGAACGGCCCGGGAATGCCGCCGGCGGTTTCTCGCCAGGCCCTGACCTTGGCGATAATATCCGGATCACGGCTGGCGACATGGCCGAACAGCACATCCGAGTGACCGTTGATCGCCTTGGTGTCGGCCGAGACCACGATGTGGGCGCCAAGGTTGAGCGGGCGCTGGCCGAAGGGCGTCATCGTCGTGTTGTCGACGATGAGGAGCGCACCTTGTTCGTGGGCGGTCTTGGCGACGGCGGCGATGTCGCAGATATCCAGCCTTGGGTTCGAGGGGGTTTCGACGAAGACCAGCCGGTAGCCGGCGAAGCCGCCGTCGAGCATGCTCGATGTCGGCCTCACGTCATAGGCGATGCCGAGCGGTTTCAGGAAACGCTCCGCCAGAGCCCGCGTCGTGTGGTAGCCGTCCGAGGGCAAGAGGATGCGGTCGCCAGATTTGACCAGCGCAAAGAACGTTGCCGAAATCGCCGCCATGCCCGACGGAAAGGCGATGCACTGCGCATCTTCGAGATGACCAAGCGCATGCTCGACCGCGTGCCATGTCGGATTGCTGAAGCGGCCGTATTGATCGAAGCCCGTCGCGTCGCCCGGCGAATGAAAGATCGAGGCCATTGTCAGCGGCAAAGGGATCGGATCGCCCTTGGCGAAATCGCCGCTGCGCAGATGGGCAAGTGTCGCGGCGCGTGACTTCGCGGTTTCGGACATTGGGCGCATTCCTTCACTGAACTGACGTCCGAACGCTAGGCGTGCCGGGCCTTCGCGGCAAGCCGCGTCCTTTTGGGCCAGAGCCTTCTAAACGCTTCGTTAGGCTTAATGGACGATAAAGACGACACGTGCCGCGAGCCTGCGCTTTTAGGTTGTGGCATGCGTGTTTGTGATGCCTCTTCCCGTTGACGCCCACATTACCCCATGATATCCCATTCCCATCAAGCTTTCGTTCCGCGTCAGGGTGAAGCGTACGCCAATCGGGCAGTCGCGGCGGCTGCGCGTTTGCCGGTTTTCGCCTTGGTGAATGAAGCGATTTGTCGCGAGGCGATGCGCGGCGGCGACGCGGAGAAAAACATGGGCAGGGGTGCGGCGGCGACAGCGGCTGTAAGGCGTAGTGGACCGATTTCTGTCAAACGCAGTGAACAGGATCGATGCGAAGGGGCGGGTATCCGTTCCGGCGCATTTCCGTTCGGTCGTGCAGAAACGTGGCTATGCGGAACTCTATGCGCTACGCTGCCTCGACCTTCCGGCGATGGACGTCGGCGGGCTCGATCTGCTCGACCGCTACGAGCAGCGGATCGCGCTGGAAGATCCCTTCCTGCAGACGGCGGACGATATGTCCTTCTTCTGCCATGGCGACGGGACGTTCCTGAAACTCGACCAGGACGGCCGCATCACGATGACCGATTTCATCCGCGAGCACACCGGCATCTCGAACGAGGTGGCCTTTGTCGGCCGCGGCAATTTCTTCCAGATCTGGGAGCCGGGCCGACTTGCCGCCTATGGGGCGCAGGCTCGAGCCAGGCTTTTGCAGCTTCGGCAGGGGACGAAGCCCGGGGAGCGACCGGAATGATGACTGGCCACGGCGATGATCCTCACGCCGTTGGCGGACTGGTCCGTCACATTCCGGTCCTCCTTGCCGAACTGCTGGAGGCGCTTGACCCCAAGGCGGGCGAGACGATCGTCGACGGCACGTTCGGCGCCGGCGGCTACACCACCGCCATCCTCGAGCGCGGCGCCTCGGTCGTGGCCATCGACCGCGATCCGGATGCGATCGCCGCGGGCCAGGCTCTGGAACAGCAGGCCGGCGGCAGGCTGAAGCTCGTTCAGGAGCCGTTCTCGACCCTGGACAAGCATGTCGAAAGCGCCGACGGCGTCGTGCTCGACATCGGCGTCTCGTCGATGCAGCTCGACCAGGCCGGGCGCGGCTTTTCCTTTCGCGCCGACGGAC
>NZ_RZSN01000139.1:0-16020 GCF_003997315.1 Mesorhizobium sp. M1A.F.Ca.IN.020.04.1.1 | reverse complement strand
AAACCGAACACGCCTTCGCCTCGTCCCCAGATGATCTCTACTGGTGCTTTCGCCGGCTGCAGGCCTTCGAGGCCTGGCAGGTGCATGGCGGCTGGATTTCGGCAGGCGGTCACGGGCTGGGTCCGGGTGTCGACGAGCGTTTCGGCTTCGGCCGCACGATCGACCCAAAGACAGTCGAAGCCGAAACGGCGCGTCGGGCAGCCTTCCGTTCCGAGTTCGGCAAGCTGCTCGGCAACGACGGCTTTCTTGTTCTGCCGACCGTGCCGGGCGCAGCGCCACTGAAGACCAGCACGCCTGAGCAGTTCCAGGCCTATCGCGAAAGGGCGCTGCATCTTTTGTGCCTGGCCGGGTTGTCGGGCTTCCCGCAGATCACCTTGCCGCTCGGTTCCGTCGACGGCGCGCCCTTCGGCCTGTCGCTGCTCGGCCCTTCCGGCAGCGACGTCGCCCTGATAGGGCTCGGCCGCACGATTCTGGATGCGGCCCGAAAGGTCTGATCATGGATACATTGACCCGCATGCGCGCCTTCATCGACGTCGTCGAGGCCGAAGGCTTCTCGGCCGCCGCGCGCAAGATCGGCCGTTCCAAGGCGCTGCTGTCGAAATATGTGCGCGAGCTCGAGGACGAGCTCGGCGCGCTGTTGTTGAACCGTACCACGCGGCAGTTCTCGCTGACCGAAGCCGGTCACACCTATTATCAGCGCGCCTCCGAAATCGTGCGCGAGGTCGACAGCCTCGCCGATGCCGTGCGCGAATCTTCCGGCGACGTGCGCGGCCGCATCAAGCTCTCGGCTGCGCGCACCTTCGCCGACGCGCCGATTGGGCAGTCGCTGATCGATTTTGCCAAGCAACATCCGGACATCGTTCTCGACATCCATCTCGACGACCGCTTCGTCGATCTGGTCGAGGAAGGCTTCGATGTCGCCGTGCGCATTTCGCGGCTGGAGAACTCGTCGCTGATCGCGCGGCGCCTCGGGCCGTTTTCGATCAAGCTCTGCGCGTCGCCGGACCTGCTCGCAAAGCATGGCACCCCGACCCGCCCGCAGGATCTTTCCAACATGCCCTGCATCGTCGACACCAACGGCCGCTCTTTAGCCAACTGGCGCTTCAAGGGAGACGGCGAGGATTCGGTGAGCGTCACCGTGTCGGGGCCGATCGAGGTCAACAGTCCGATGGCGGCGAGAGCAGCCGCCGTGTCGGGCCTGGGCTTCACCATCCTCCCGGATTTCATCGCTGCGCCCGAAGTCGCGTCGGGCAAGCTGGTGACGGTGCTCGACGACCGCATCCTCTCGGGCAGCGGCATCTTCGCGGTCTATCCGCATCGCCGCTATTTGCCCGCCAAGGTCCGTGTCTTCGTCGATTTCCTGGTGCACTGGTTCAGGACGCGCGACGCTGCGTGAAGCACGTCCCCCGAAGGTGGGAACCGTTTTCGGCACAAGGACATGCGCAGAATCAGACCTAAAAGCGCATCGGGCGAATCTGGAAAAAGCGCGACGCTCTCCGAGAGCGCGTCCCAATTTCGCCCCCTTTCTGTTAACTCTCGGAGCCCACTCCCAAAGTCGATGGAATCGCGGCCCGGAATGCACTTGAAACGGCAAGCAACCATACTGGCTTCGGCAATTGCGGCCACCTTTGCCACGGTAGAGCCGGCCCAGGTGCACCCGCACGTCTTCGCCGAGGCTCGCCTCGACGTCATCCTCGGCGCGGATCACCAAAGTGTGACGGCGCTGCGCCACCTTTGGCGCTTCGACGATCTGTTTTCGAGTACAGTGATGATGGAGTTCGACAAGAACTCCGATCTGAAGCTTGACGACAAAGAGCTCAAGGAAGTGGCCGACACCGTCCATTCCTCGCTGGCCGAGTTCAACTATTTCCAGCTGGTCACGCAGGACGGCAAGGACGTGCCCATGGTCCCTCCGCCGCATCTGATGGCGAGCTTCGACAACGACCAGCTGATCATTCTGTTCGAGTCGCAGCCGAAGACGCCGATCAAGCTCGCCGGCAAGATCGACATCGGCGTCTACGATCCGACCTTCTACACGGCGATCGACTTCACCGACGACGCCAACCTCACCGTTGAGGGATTGCCCGCGAATTGCACCAAGAAGGTGATCCGTCCCGATCCGGACGAAGCGATCAAGGAAAACCAGAAGACCCTGACGGAAGCCTTCTTCAACGATCCGACGGGCACCGACATGAGCAAGATCTTCGCCACCAAGCTCGAACTGAACTGTCCGCCGGAAGGATAATCGGTGATGAAACCGTCGCTGCGCTTGGCGCTCGGCCTCGCGGCCGCCACCTTGGTCATGACGCATCTGCCTGGCGTCGCTCATGCCCAGAGCTCGCTCGGCATCGGCACCAATGACGGCATGGCGCCGAGCACGACCGGTCCGTTCGCCCATATCCTGATGTGGATCAATCTCAGGCAGCAGGAATTCTACCATTCGCTGGCGGCCGCGATGAAAGCCATGCGCCAGGACGGCAGCAAGCTCTGGCTTCTGGTCGGCCTGTCCTTCGCCTACGGCATTTTCCACGCCGCCGGGCCCGGCCACGGCAAGGCGGTGATTTCGTCCTACATGGTCGCCAACGAAGTGGCGCTGAAGCGCGGGATCATGCTGTCCTTCGTCTCGGCGCTGCTGCAGGGGCTGACCGCGGTCGTCGTCATGATGCTTGCCTATTTCGTGCTGCGCGGCACGGCGGTGTCGATGACCGACGCGGCATGGTTTCTTGAGATCTCCAGTTATGTGCTGGTGACGCTGTTCGGCGCCTGGCTACTGTGGCGCAAGGCGGGCCCGGCCATTCTTCGGCGGTTCGGCGCCGGTCCGGCCCACAGCCTGTCGGCGGCCCATGCCGGCCACTCGCGTGGCGGGCACTCGCATGCTCACGCGCATTCCCATGCCGGTCATTCCCACTCCCATTCGCATTCCGCGCATGCCCACTCGACGCACTCGCACGCGCATCACGACCATGATCATGCCGCGCATTCGCATGCGCACGGCCATGAGGCGACTGATCACAAGGCGCATGATCACGACCACGCGGCGCACGACCATGCTCACGCTGGGCATCATCACCACGGCCCGGGCGAAGTCTGCGACACCTGCGGCCATTCGCACGCGCCGGATCCGGCGCTGCTTTCGGGCGATCGCTTCGACTGGAAGACCGCCTGGTCGGCGGTGGCCGCCGTCGGCATCCGCCCTTGCTCCGGCGCGCTGATCGTGCTGAGCTTCGCGCTCCTCAACGGCCTCTGGCTCGGCGGCCTGCTCTCGGTGCTCGCCATGTCGATCGGCACCGCGATCACCGTCTCCGCGCTGGCGACGATCGCGGTGACGGCCAAGAACTGGGCTGTCTATTTCGCCGGCGACGGACGCATCGGCAACCGCATCCATTCGATCGTCGAGATCGGCGGCGCCGCGTTCATCTTCCTCGTTGGCCTGCTGCTCTTGTCGGCCAGCCTGACGGGCGGCGTCTGAAGCCGACCGGAACTGTCACCCGATCTTTCCGTCGAGTTCGTCCTCGATATGGGCGCGGATGATCTCGTCGAAATTCTTCTCGGCGACAAAACCCAGTTCCCGCGAGCGGCGCGCCTCGAAGCGCGTCGGCCAGCCTCTGACGATCGCCCAGATCGTTTCGTCGGGCTGCTCGCGGATCCGTTTGACCACCTCGGCGCCGGCTATGCGCGCGAGCGCTTCGATCTGCTCGCCGACCGTGACGGCCACGCCGGGCATGGTGAGATTGCGCCGCGGCCCGACCTTATCGCCATCGATTTCGGCCGCATGGATCAGGAAATTCACCGCCGATCGCGGGCTGGCATGCGTGTGCAGCACCGAGCGCGGCACCGGCAGGATCGCCTCCTGGCCGCTGAGCGGCTCGCGGATAATCCCTGAGAAGAAGCTCGACGCCGCCTTGTTCGGCCTGCCCGGCCGCACGCAGATGGTGGGCAGCCGGATGCCGATGCCGTCGAAGACTCCGCGCCGCGAGTAGTCGGCAAGCAGCGCCTCACTGATCAGCTTCTGCGTGCCGTAGGAGGTGAGCGGCGTCGGATGGAACTCGTCCGGGATGACATCCGGGAACGGCGCGCCGAACACCGCGATCGACGAGGTGAAGACAAGGCGCGGCGCGAAGCCCGCCACCCGCACCGCGTCGAACAAAGCGCGCGTGCCGTCGAGATTGACGCGGTAGCCGAGGTCGAAATTGGCCTCCGCCTCGCCGGAAACGATGCCGGCGAGATGGAAAATCACGTCCGGGCGGGAAGCAACGAGCTTGGCCGTCGCACCGGGCGTGGAAAGATCGCCGGTGTGGATCGAGACATCGACTCCGGCGAGCGTCGGCGCCTGCGGCGGCACGATATCATGCAGATCGAGCGCGGTTATTTTGCGCCCGCGCAGCACACCGTCCTTGGCCAGCCTTGCGATCAGCTTGCGGCCAACCATGCCGGCGGCGCCGGTAATCAGAACTCTCATCTCATAGACCCTTCTTGCGTTGGCTGCGTCCGCGCAGCCACAGGACGGCGAACAGCCCCACCATGAAGAGCGCGGCGATGACGACCGCAAGGACCGTAGAGACCTTGCCGGCGGCCAGCATGATGGTCGGCAGGAAATAGGCGGCGAGCCCGAACAGGAGCAGTATCCAGGCCGCGGCGATCGCCGCGTTGCGTGTCTCGCGATCCATCAGGCGCCGTCCCTCGATCCGAAGCTCATCACCGGCTCAGTGATAGTGGCGGCGATCGCGAGGCGCATCATGCGCATGGTCGTGATCATGGTGATGATCGTGCTCGTCATGACTGTCGGCGCATAGCCCGAACTCGGGCTCCACCGTTGCATGATCGATCCCGTGCTTCGCCGCAAGCCGCTTCTTGATGGCGCTTACCGCAGCATGCGGATCGACGCCGTCATTCAGGCAGGCATGCAGCGTCGCCATGTTGCTGGTGCCGTCGAGCGACCAGACATGCATGTGATGCACCTCCCGCACGCCCTTGACCGCGGCTTCCAGATCCTTGGCGATGAGATCGCGGTCGAGGCTTGCCGGCACGCCTTCGAGCAGCACATGGGCGGCCTCGCGCATCAGCGACCACGCCGTCGACAGGATCAGCAGCGCCACCAGCACGGAGAGGATCGGATCGATCGGCGTCCAGCCGGTGGCGAGGATGATGAGGGCCGCAGCGATTGCCGCGGCCGAGCCAAGCAGGTCGCCCAGCACATGCAGTATGGCGCCGCGCATGTTGAGGCTCTCGCGGTCGCCGCCATGCAGCACGAAGAAGGAGGCGACGTTGACCAGCAGGCCGGCGACCGCCACCACCAGCATCGGCCCGCCCAGCACCGGCGCCGGGTGCATCAGCCGCCCCCAGGCCTCGTAGACGATCCAAAGCGCGATGACGAAAATGGCTATGCCGTTGGTGTATGCGACCAGCGTCTTCACGCGAGCGAAGCCGTAGGTGAGACGCCCGGTGGCGGGACGTCCGGTGAGTTGGAAGGCATACCAGGCGAGGCCGAGCGCGATCGCGTCCGCCAGCATATGGCCAGCATCCGCAAGCAGCGCCAGCGAGCCGGTGAGCCAGCCGCCGAGCGCCTCCGCGATCATGAAGCCGGCTGTCAGGCAGCCCGCGACGAGAACGCGCTTCTTGTCGGTCGACCCGTGCACGTCATCGGCGCCGTGGCTGTGGGCGTGTGAGCCGTGATCATGCGCCATCGCGCAACTCCTGCTACGCGCCGGACTCGGCGCGGAAATCCTCGAGCCGTCGCTTTTGGCGGCCCTCGCCATCGAAATTCGCCGGATCGAGCCAGGCCTCATAGGCCTTGCGCAGCGCCGGCCACTCCTTGTCGATGATCGAGTACCACGCCGTATCGCGGTTTTCGCCCTTTACCACAAGATGCTGGCGGAAAATGCCTTCGAACTTGAAACCGAAACGTTCCGCCGCACGTTTCGACGGCTCGTTGCGGTTGTTGCATTTCCATTCGTAGCGGCGATAGCCGAGCTCGTCGAAGGCATATTTGGTGAACAGGAACTGTGCTTCCGTCGCCTGCGGCCTGCGCGAAATCAGCGGCCCCCAATAGATGTTGCCGATCTCGATGACGCCGTTGGCGGCATCAATGCGCATCAGCGTCTGACGTCCGGCGATCTTGCCGCTCGGCTTGTCGATGACGGCGAAAAACAACGGATCCTCGCTCGCCTCGACTTTGTCGAGCCATGGCTGGAAGGCGGCGCGGTTCTCAGGCGGATAGTCCGGCAGCCAGGCGAAGCGGCCTCCGGCATCGGGCACCGACGACGCCTCATAGAGGCCGTCGCCGTGCTTTGACGCGCTCAGTGGCTCAAGCCGGACATAGCGGCCTTCCAGCGCCTTGCGTTCGGGCCGCGGGCGTGGCTGCCAATTCTTCAGATTTTCCGACACCGAAAGCTCCGATCCGTTTGACTTTCCTGGCGCAGGCTCACAAAAACGCTCGCCCACAGAAAGAACCACAGGGACGGGAAAAATGCTCCACACCATCGCGGCCTTCGATCGTCTCGGCGAGGAAAATGCCTTTGCGGTGCTCGCGCGGGCAACGGCGCTTGCCCATCAGGGCCGCGACGTCATCAACCTCGGCATCGGCCAGCCCGACTTCAAGACGCCGCAGCATATCGTCGAGGCGGCGATCAAGGCGCTGCGCGATGGCCACCACGGCTACACGCCTGCCAACGGCCTTTTAGCCACTCGCGAGGCCGTCGTGCGCCGAACGCTGACCACCACCGGGGTCGAAGTATCGCCCGAGAGCGTGATCATCCTGCCCGGCGGCAAGCCGACCATGTTCGCCGCGATCCTGATGTTCGGCGAGCCGGGGGCGGAGATTCTTTATCCCGATCCCGGCTTTCCGATTTATCGCTCGATGATCGAGTTCACGGGTGCGGCTCCAATCCCGGTGCCGATCCGCGAGGAGAACGGCTTCGCCTTCTCGGCGGATGAGACGCTGGCGCTGATCACGCCGAAGACGAGGCTGCTGATCCTCAACTCGCCCGCCAATCCGACCGGCGGCGTGACCGCGCGGAACGAGATCGCCAAACTCGTGAAGGGCTTGGAGAAGCACCCTGAGGTCGCGATCCTCTCCGACGAGATCTACGACGTCATGACCTATGACGGCGAGACGCACTGCTCGCTGCTCAACTTTCCGGAACTCCGCGACAGGCTGATCGTGCTCAACGGCTGGTCCAAGACCTGGGCGATGACCGGCTGGCGCATGGGCTGGTCGATCTGGCCAAACGGCGAAAAGGGCGCCTATCTCTACGACAAGGTGCGCAAGCTGGCGGTCAACTGCTGGTCCTGCGTCAACGCGCCGAGCCAGTATGCCGGCATCGCCGCGATAGACGGCCCGCAGGACGATGTCGAAAAGATGATGCTCGCCTTCGACAACCGCAGGAAGATCGTGGTCGAAGGGCTGAACGCGCTCCCCGGCATTTCCTGCATCACGCCGAAGGGCGCCTTCTACGCCTTCCCCAATGTTTCGAAGACCGGCTGGAAGGCCAAGAAGCTTGCCTCGGCGCTGTTGGAGGATGCCGGCGTCGCGCTGATCGGCGGCCCCGATTTCGGCGTGCTCGGCGAAGGCTATGTCCGGCTTTCCTACGCCAATTCCGAGGAGAACATATTACGAGCGCTGGAGCGGATCGAAGTGTTCTTGACGAAATAGAAGCCTCAGCCCCTCATCCGCGGCCGACGAACGGCATCTTCGTCGCCATCACCGTCATGAACAGCACATTGGCGTCGAGCGGCAAGCTCGCCATGTGAAGCACCGCGTCGGCGACGCGCTGGACATCCATCACGGCTTCGGCGGCGATGGAGCCGTTGGCCTGCGGCACGCCGACGGTCATCGCCTGCGCCATCTCGGTCAATGCGTTGCCAATGTCGATCTGGCCGCAGGCAATGTCATAGGGCCGGCCGTCGAGCGCCAGGGTCTTGGTCAGGCCGGTGATGGCATGCTTGGTCGCCGTGTAGGGCGCTGAGCCCGGCCGCGGCGCATAGGCCGACACCGAGCCATTGTTGATGATGCGCCCACCCATCGGCTTTTGCCGGCGCATGACGCCGAAGGCGGCACGGGCGCATAGGAACGAGCCGGTCAGGTTGACGCCGACGACATCGTTCCAGACCTCGACCGGGATCTCGTCGATCAGCGTCGACTTGTAGCCCATGCCGGCATTGTTGAAGAGCAGGTCGACGCGCCCGAACGCCTCCACCACTGTCTCGAACATGTCGTCGACTTCGCCGGCCTTGCTGATGTCGCATGCAACGGCAAGCGCCCTGGCGCTGGTCTTCCCGGCCTCGGCGATCGCCTCCTCGAGCAGCGTCTTGCGGCGGCCGCAGAACACGGTGTTCCAGCCTGCCTTGAGCAGCGTGGTGGCGACGCTCTTGCCGATGCCGGTGCCGGCGCCGGTTACGATGGCTGTTTTCTCTGTCATGGCGGTCATCGTCCTCGCTCCCCGTCACTGCTGGAAGAAGACGTGGCATCGCAAATGACGGAGGGCGTGGCAAGCGGCTATTGTCGGCAAGAAAGCGGAGCCGACAAAAAGGGCGGTCATTGGCGACCGCCCCTCATCTGAACCGCGCTTGGGAGGAGGATAAGCCGGTCCGACTGGTTAGAATGATGCGCTTGCTGGGTTAACGAAAGATTAACGGCCAGCAGCACGTCCCATGCGCGTTTACCAACCGGCAATTTCAAGCCGGCGCCTTCGCCGCCGAGACCGTCGCCTCGACATGGTCGACCAGCGCGTCCGGCAGGCCGAGGCGGCCGGCTAGCAGGTCGAGATAGCCGCGCTCCGTGCGGGTGTCGGGATCGATGGTAAGGCGCGAGGCGGTGTAGAGCTCAACCTTCTGCGCATCGGTCTTGGCGCCGGTGATCAGGACGTCGAGATCGAGCGGGCGTTCAAGCTCATCCAGCAGAAATTTTTCCGCTTCGGCACCGATGCCGGCGAGCTTGAGCTTGTCGGCGATTTTCTGCCGCTCCTCGTCATCGACATGACCGTCCGCCTTGGCTGCGGAGATCATCGCCCGCACCAGGGTCAGCGTGAATTCGGCCTCGCCCTGCGGCGCCTGCAAGGGATGGAAGGCGGTGTCCTTGGGCGGCGGCAGCAACTCGGGCTCGCCGGCCACCGGTTCTTGTGCCGGCACATTGCCGGCCTTGTAGTTCTGGTAGGCCTTGTAGGCGAGGCCGCCAATGGCTGCCAGGCCGCCGAGCTTCATGGCAGCGCCCGTCACCTGTCGACCGGGGCCGGTGCCGAGCAGCACCGCCGCCAGCGCGCCGGCGGCGAGCGGATTGTCCTTCGCCATCTGCACCGCCTGCCCCGCCTTGTCGCGAACGGTCGATCCCGTGCCGGGAATTTGCGAGCCGAAAAGGTCGTCGAGCAGCTTCTTGGGGTCGAGCATCAATGCCTCCAGAATTGGCCCGGCCGAATGCGCCCGGGCGGGGTTTCGGATCGGCAAGACGTAGGCCCCGCGCATTGACATTACAATGAACGGGCGGATGATTTGACGAAACCTGGGCTGCTCAGCTTCCGATGTGGCGCTTGGCGCCCCGCGCATGCGCGAGTTCCACCTGGCGATGGCGCTCGGCGTAGCGCGCGCGGTCCTCGTCCGAGCGCGCTTCGAAGCAATGCGGGCATGAGACGCCGACCATATATTTCGGCGAGAGCCGGTCCTCGACGGTGAGCGGATGGCGGCAGGCGCGGCAGAGTTCGGCTTCGCCCTCGGCCAGGCCATGCGACACCGATACCCGCTCGTCGAAGACGAAGCATTCGCCCTGCCACAGGCTCTCTTCGGCCGGCACCTCTTCGAGATATTTCAGGATGCCGCCCTTAAGATGGAAGACCTGCCTGAAGCCCAGCGACTTCACGTAAGCGGTCGCCTTCTCGCAGCGAATGCCGCCGGTGCAGAACATCGCCACCTTGCGGCCTTCGAGCTCCTCGCGGTGCTCTTCGACCCAGCCCGGGAACTCGCGAAAGCTGGCGGTCTTGGGATCGACCGCGCCCTTGAAGGTGCCGATCCAAACCTCGTAGGCGTTGCGCGTGTCGATGACCAACGTGTCGGCGTCCGAGATCAGCGCGTTCCAATCGGCCGGCGCGACATAGGTGCCGGCGCTGCTCGCCGGATCGAGATCGTCGACGCCCATCGTGACGATCTCGCGCTTCAGCCGCACCTTCATGCGGTGGAACGGCATCTCGGCGGCGGTGCTGTATTTCACTTCCAGGCCGGCAAGCGCTTCGATCGCCTCCAGGTGATCAATAAGCGCGGCGATCGCTTCCTCGCTGCCGGCGACCGTGCCGTTGATACCCTCATGCGCCAAAAGCAGCGTGCCCTTGATGCCGCGTCCACAGCAGAAGGCGGCGAGCGGCGCGCGCAACGCTTGGTAATTGTCGAGCCGCGCAAACTTGTAGAGCGCGGCAACGCGGACCGGCTGAGTTTCCTTGGTTGTTGTCATGCCCATGCCACTAGACCGTGCTGAAAGCCGTTTCAAGGCAGAGCGGACAGGCCGCGTGACATTGCGACACGCCCGCCTTCGTGGACTCGGAATACCCCTTCTGCTAATCGGTTGAAATCGACCGAAACGGAGAGACAAACCAATGACCAGCAAGACCGAAAAGCTCCTGTCGCTCCTCAACGGCCAGCCGGTCATCCCGGTGCTAAAGATCGCCAATGTCGCCGACGCCGTGCCGCTCGCCCGCGCTCTGTCGCGCGGCGGCTTGAGGGCGATCGAGATCACGCTGCGCACCGCCGATGCGCTAGAAGCGATCCGCCGCGTCGCGGCCGAAGTCGAGGATGCGGTTGTCGGTGCCGGCACCATTCTCGATGCCAAGCAGTTCGACGAGGCGGCACGCGCCGGCTCGAAATTCATCGTCAGCCCCGGCATTACGGGCCAGCTTCTCGACGCGGCCAACGACAGCCCCGTGCCGCTGCTGCCCGGCGCCATCACCCCCGGGGAGATCATGGCCGCGCGCGAAGCCGGCCTGCGCTTCCTGAAATTCTTCCCGGCCGAACAGTCGGGCGGCATTGCATCGCTGAAGGCCTTCGCCTCGCCGCTCGCCGACGTGAAATTCTGCCCGACCGGCGGCATAACGGCCAAGAACGCAGCCGACTATCTGAGCCTCCCCAACGTCATCTGCGTCGGCGGCTCGTGGGTTGCGCCCGACGAACTCATCAAGGCCGGCAAATGGGATGAGATCGAAGCCCTGGCGCGCGCGGCGAGCAAGCTCGCCTAACGCAATTCCAGGAAGTGTGGGCACCGGTTCTTCCGTCCGGATCGTGTAAAGAACCCCTGGAGCGGTTCAGCGGTCTATCAAACGCTGAACCGCTCCAGGGCTGGACATGCGGTCAGTGGCAGACCTTGACCTTCTCGACGACCTTGCGGTGGTGAACCCAATGGGTGACCACCTTGGTTCTGCAGTGATGCTTGCCGGTCTTGACGATAACGGTTTCGGCCTGCGTTGGAGCCACGGCAGCCGATGCCGCGGCCAGAGCGAGAACTGACGCCAATAGAATCTTCTTCATGAATATCCTCAGTTTGGAACGAACGCATCCTAACCCGAAAAAGCGCGGCCCGTTCCGGTCTCACGAGAAGTTTAAGCGTGCGTGATGGCATGCCGGTGCGGGCCGAAAACCAGCCGCCGGCTGGTTCCCGCTCATGGATTCGAACCACGATTCACGCCTTCAAAGGGCGCTGTCCTACCGTTAGACGAAGCGGGAAAAGACCACGCGGGAAACCCGCGCCGTTCAAACTATGCTGCCGTGATAAAAAGCAAAAGCCGCGCTGTTGTTCAACGCGGCTGTTGCGGCACTGGCAGGCTCGTTATTTCGTCTGGAAGCGGGCGACCGAAAGGAACTTCACCGCGTTGCCGGTGAACCGGCTGGCGTCCGGCAATTGCGCATCCGTCTGGAAGCCGGCCGTGTAGACCTCGCTCGGCGGCGTGTGCACGATACTGTAGGCATAGCGCGGTGCCGTGGTCGGATCGGAAACGGTGGCGATGTTGTCGCCGCTGCCCAGCGCCCAGCGCGCTGCCTGCGGCGGCGTTGCCACCACCATTGCCTTCGGGCCGGGCTTCAGGTCGTTGGCGGACGCCCTGGCCTCCTTGCGCGTCGTCTTCACGCCGGCGCCGATCGCCTGCGCCGGATCGGTGCCGGCGGGGCGTGCGGCAATGGCTTGACGCGGCGAAGCTGCATCGAGACCCGACGGATCGTTGAATGCCGAGCGTGGCTCCGGCGCAGTCAGCGAAGCGACTTCGTATTCGGCCCCACTCGAGCCGGCCACGGTGGTCGCGCTGGCCTGCTCGAGCACCGCTTTGATCTCATCCGGCTTGCCCGTGTCGGGCCGCGCGGTCGGCAGCACCGAGAAGGCATCGGTCGCGCTCTTGTCCTGCGAGGCGGTTTCCGCCAGCGCCAGAAGCACGCCCTTGTCCTTGGGCGCAAGTTCCCTCGGCAGATCGGGCCGCCTCGTCGGCAGCGGAACATTGTTGAACGCCCCCTGCGCGGGATCGGCTGTGGCCTGCGCCGCGCCGGCGGCCATGCCGAACGGTACGTTGGCCGGAGCATGCGCCGTCGCCACCGCCTGCTCAGCCGTGGCCGAGGCGTCCGCCACGGCGAACGGCACGTTTTCAGCCGTCTGCTGGCCGACATCGGCCTTGGGCCTCGGCGCGAAGGCGGGCAGAGGAACCTCCTTCGGCGGCAGCGCGGCAATGATGGTTTCGGGCGTGTCCTGCTGCGGTTGCGAATCGTCCGAGCTGTCATCGGCGATCTGCGGGATGTTGGCGCGCTGGGCATCCTGCGGCGAGACGATCGCGATGCCCGGCAGGCTGCCGCTGTTGCCGCTCTTGGCGGCCGCCACCTGCTTCACAGCTTTCGGCTGGGGTGCGGGTTGGGCGCTCGCGACATCGGCGCTGTCGTCGGCCTCGTCGTCGCCGCCGCCGAACCAGGCCGCAAACAGTCCGCCGGACCGCTTGGTCGAGCCGCCGGCGCTGGCCAGCTCGATATTGGGGGTGCCGGCGCCCTTGCGCGCCTTGTAGGCGGCCAGAGCCTGCTCATAGCCAGGCAGCGGCCGGCCGTCGCTCGGCACGTGCAGCGTCTTGCCGTTCGGGAACAGGCTGACCAGTTCCTGACGGCTGATACCCGGCCAGTGGCGGACATTGCCGACATCCATGTGGACGAACGGAGAACCGGAATTCGGATAGTAGCCGACGCCGCCGCCCTGCATCTTCAGGCCGATGTTGCGCAGCTTCTTCAGCGGCACGCCGGGGATGTAGAAGTCCATCGCCTTGCCGAGCATGTGCTGGCTTTTCTCGGCGACACCGCGGCTGCGGCTGCGCAGCATCGAATTGGTTGACGGCGAGCGATAGCCGCAGACCACCTGGATGTAGTCGGTCGCTCCGCTTTGCCGATAGGCTTCCCACACCAGATCGAGCAGCCGCGGATCCATCTTGGTCGGCTCGTTGCGGCGCCAGTCGCGCAGGATGATGTTGATCTTGCGCAGGCCTGCGGGATCGTAGCGGCCGTTGCGCTTGTAGACGATCTCGGCCTTTTCGTGCGTGTGCAGGTGATAGAGCTTCAGCGAACGGACTTCGGCTTTCGCGCCGGAAGCGGCTGCCGAGAGGAACCCGACGGCCAAAATCACAAACGTCAGCCACCTTGGCCAGACGCTCATGTGAAAATGCCGCCCGTTCGTGTGTCGTTCGACTTGGTTCAAATCAAAAGGCCTTGCAGGCTGCCGTTTGTCCCCGGATTTGCCCAAACGGATGCGTGGTTCTCACATCCGAATATCGATCCTAATGGTTAATCATCGCTTATTGGAGCCGAAATGCGGTAACACCGTGGCGATATCCCGTCAAAAATGATGCACCACGTTTCGTGGTAAATCGCTGGTTTAGATCGAGAATTCGGCTTTGGCCCAAACACAATCTGTTACCGATTGCGTTAAATGCGTGATCGCGAACACGCAAGCGACTGAAAAAGCGCCTTCAGAAACGAAAAACCGACGATTTAAGTCGGAATATAAACCGGTAGGCTGGGCTGGGCTTGCGTCTCAAGAGGCAAGTCGATCAAGCCGACCCGCTTCGGGGTCAATGCCATATTCCTTCAACTTGCGGTAAAGCGTAGAGCGCCCGATGCCGAGGCGGCGCGCCACCTCGCTCATCTGGCCGTTATAGTGGTCGATCGCAAGCTTGATCATCTCGAACTCGACATCGGCCAGCGCCCGCACATTGCCGCGCTCGTCCAAGGCCCTCAGCGTGCCGAATCGCGGCTGCAGCCGCGCCCGCGCCTCGGCCTCGTGCGAACCTGCCGCCGCTCCATTAGAGACGGCCTGATCGCCCCGCTGCGGCTCGTCCGCGACCGGTGCCACGGCAGTCGCAGGCTCGGCATCGAGCTTCACCGTGCCTTCGACCTGCGCGCGGATCTGTGGGAATTCCTCTTCGGTCAGCAATTCGCCTTCGGCGAGCACCGACGCCCTGAACACCGCATTTTCCAGCTGGCGGATGTTGCCCGGCCAATCGTAGGCCTGCAGCATCGCCAGCGCTTTGGCCGATATGCCGGTGAGACGATGACGCGGATCGGCCGGCGCCACCTTCTCCATGAAATGCCTGACCAGATGGGGGATGTCCTCGCGCCGGTCGCGCAGCGGCGGCACGAAGATCGGATAGACGTTCAGGCGATAAAATAGGTCCTCGCGGAATTTGCCGTCCTTGACCTGCTGCAAAAGATTCCGATGCGTCGCCGAGATCAGCCGGATGTCGACCTTGACGGTCGAACGGCCGCCGACCGGGTCGACCTCGCCCTCCTGCACGGCGCGCAGCAGCTTGACCTGGACGTCGAGCGGCAGGTCGCCGATCTCGTCCAGGAACAGCGTGCCCGAATGCGCCTCGACGAATTTGCCGGTGTGCTTGTCCGTGGCGCCGGTGAAGGAACCCTTCTCATGGCCGAACAGGATCGATTCCACCAGATTGTCGGGGATGGCGCCGCAATTGACGGTGACGAAGGGTTTCGAGCGGCGGTCGCCGCTGCCCTGGATGGCGCGCGCCACCAACTCCTTGCCCACCCCCGATTCGCCCTCGATCAGGATCGGGATGTTGGAGGCCGCCGCCTTCTGGCCGAGCCGGATCACCCGGTCCATCGCCGGGCTGCGGGTGATCAGATCCTTGAAGGTGAGATGGCCGCCGCGACGCCGCGACGTGCGCTTCACCTCATCCTCGACCGCTTCGACCTTCAAAGCATTGGAAATCGAGGTCTGCAGCCGGTCGGGCGAGGCCGGCTTGACGACGAAATCGAAAGCGCCGTGGCGCATGGCCGAGACAACGGTTTCGATGCCGCCCTGCGCGGTCTGCACGATGACCGGGAGATTGATGGCGCGCTCGCGCATCGCCTTCAGCACGCCGATGCCGTCGAGACCGGGCATGACCAGGTCGAGGATGACGACCGACACATCGCGCGCCTTCGGTCCGTCCAGCACATCGAGACCCGCCTCGCCGCCGTCGGTGACGATGGCGCTGTGGCCGAATTTCGTGACCGCCGCCTCGAGCAGCCTGCGCTGCACGGGATCGTCATCGACTATGAGTACGGAACCTGTCATGACTCTTTGAATTATCCGCCCGATAAATCCCCATGGATCATCTTGGCACAGGGTTCTAAATAAGGTTTCAAAAAACCCGGTGAACGAATTCCTTAGGATTTGACCGGCTTCTCCTTTCCCGTTGATTCGAAGAAGGTATTGTCGATGCGCATGATGTTTGGTCAGCGGCTTGCGGCGACGGCGTCTGGCCAGGCCGCGGCGGAACTTGGCGATCTGCCGGAGTGGAACCTCGCCGATCTCTATTCCGGTATGGAAGCGCCGGAGCTGAAGCGTGACATCGCCCGGGCGGCAAGCGACGCCATCGCCTTCGAGGTCCGCTGGAAGGGCACGTTGGCCGCCGAAGCCGAGCGTGGCGCCGGCGGCCGGCTCGGCGAGGCGCTGAAGGCCTACGAGGCGCTGGAGGAACTGATCGGCCGCATCGTCTCCTATGCCGGGCTTGTCTATGCCGGCAACACCGC
>NZ_RZSN01000138.1:0-16112 GCF_003997315.1 Mesorhizobium sp. M1A.F.Ca.IN.020.04.1.1 | reverse complement strand
GTGTGCGGCGGAGAGCTTGGCCTGAGCGTTTGGGTGCCGCAACTGAAAGCAGCCTCCAAAGCGATCTATCGGACGGTCTTTTGTTCTGCTGTTGGCTGATGTCGTGTCGCTTCAGGCGCCCGGGCGAGCTGTGACTGGATTTGTCGCCAGATAGATTGTGTGATGCCGACCGTCTAATGGTTCGAAAATGTCAGTTTCGATAACTTAACCGACGAAAACATGCTTTTCAGTTTCTCAACGTCACCTTCACGGGCGGCGTGACTGTATATTGGCTCAAACACGATCACGTTGGAGATACCGGCAGCATACTCTAACACCTTAGAGAGGCTGTGACTGCCCATAATCCGCATGATAAATACAATGTCGACGGTCGGGTCCGGCAAAAATTGCTCAATTAGTGACAATGGCTGCGTCTCGATGTCGTGCACGTAGAAATCCAGATTCGATGCGGAATGCATCGATTTCAACTTCTGACAGACGTTAATACTTCTCCAGTCTATATCGATACCAACACCCCATCGGAGTGCCCCGGTTAGGGAGAACAGAAAGCCACCGAGGCTACACCCGATGTCCAAAACGGTCTTTCCTTCGAAATCAATTGGAAGCGAACTCAGTCGGCGAAAAGTATCGCGAAGTCCAGGCAATGACGTTGCCCCCAGTTTCTATCCAGTTTTGAGTTCGTTTCCGGCCTGGGTTGTGCCCTGCTGGGCGGGTGAAGCGACAGTCGCTGGCGCGGAGCCTTTGGCATAGCGCAGCGCGAGCGACCGTCGCGGATTGAAGGTGATGGCGAACTCGGCCGGTGTCTGCCAGGCGATTTGGGAGTGCGGCCGCGCGGTGTTGTAGTCGGCGCGCCACAGGGCGATGGCTACGCGCGCCTGAGCCAGCGAGGTAAACAGTGTCTCGTTGAGCAGTTCATCGCGCAGTCGGCCGTTGAAGCTCTCGATGAAGCCATTCTGCATCGGCTTGCCGGGCGCAATGTAATGCCATTCGACGCGGTTCTGATCCGCCCAGGCGAGGATGGCGTTGGAGGTGAACTCGCTGCCATTGTCGCTGACGATCATCCGCGGCCGGCCGCGCTCGGTGATGAGCCGGTCCAGTTCGCGGGCAACTCGCATGCCCGAGAGAGACGTATCAACGATGAGTGCCAGGCACTCTCTCGTGCAGTCGTCGACGACGGCCAGGATGCGGAAGCGGCGCCCGTCGGTGAGCTGGTCCGATACGAAGTCGAGCGACCAGCGCTCGTCGGGCCTCAGCGGCACCAGCATCGGCGCCCTGGTCCCGATCGCCCGCTTGCGGCCGCCACGTCGGCGAACGGCGAGCTTCTCCTCCCGATAGAGCCGGAACAGCTTCTTGTGGTTCACGACCAGGCCCTCCCGCCTCAGCATCACGAGGAGACGCCGGTAGCCGAACCGGCGACGCTCCTGCGCGATCGCCTTCATCCGCTCGCGAATCTCGCGGTCGTCCGGCCTGCTAGTCTCGTAGCGAACCGTCATGCGGCAACAGCCGATGGCTTTACACGCCCGCCGTTCGCTCATCCCGAAGCCTTCCTTCAGGTAAGCGACAGCTTTCCGCTTGGCCGCGGGCGTCACCATTTCTTTCCCACGAGATCCTTCAATGCGGCATTGTCGAGCATGGCGTCGGCCAGAAGCCGCTTCAGCCGCGTGTTCTCGTCCTCCAGCGCCTTCAGTCGCCGAGCCTCGGAGACATCCATCCCGCCAAAGCGGGCCTTCCAGTTGTAGATCGAAGCATCGCTGACGCCGTGCTTCCGACACAGGTCGGCGACCGAGACCCCGGCCTCATGCTCCTTCAAAATTCCGATGATCTGCTCTTCAAAGAAGCGGCTGCGCTTCATGTCCTGGTCCTCTCGACTGTCACTTGCAAGGTCGGCAATTGGCGAAACCAAAGACGCCAGCTGATCTCCCCCCTTGCGGGGGAGATGGCCGGCAGGCCAGAGGGGGGTGCGCGGGAACTCGGCGTTGCTATTGCGGCAGCAACATCGCTTACGGCTCCGCCTCAAACACGGGCGTAAGCGCCCGGATCGTGCAGGGCGTCGGGTTGACGTGGCGGATTTTCACCCTGCCCTGCCCTTCCCAGCTGTCGTCGATCGGCACCTCGACATTGCCGGTGTAGAGCTTCGCCTTGCCGTCGGGCGCGACGACCGAGGGCATGCGCACGGCCTCCCAGCGGCCGCGGATGCAGGACTGCACCTCAAGTCCCGTTGTGTCGGTCTTGAGCAGCGACAGGATCGCCTTCGCCACCTTCTTGCGCCGACCGATGATCGAGCCGTCCTGGCCGCCGACATCGAGCTCCAGCGTGTCGGCTTCCGATTGAAACGGAAGCCCGACTTGCCATTTCGCGGCGCTGGCGCCGGAGGGCAGCGTCACCTGACCGGAGGCGACGATGAGGCCGCGAAAGACCTTGCCGTCGCCCAGCACGTCGACTCTCTGGCCGTTGAGATGGCCGAGGCCGGAGACGACGTTGACCGGCGCCCCTGAGTAGGTCAGCCCGCAGTCGACCTGGAAAGCGTCGGCGAGCTCTCCGTATTCGAAGGGCGCCTGCATCACCTCGATGTAGCGTTTCGTCAGACCGCCGATGGTGCGCTTGACGAACAGCCAGATGTCGTCGACGCCGTTTTGACCCGGCGTCACCACCGCGCTTTCGACCACCGCCCAATCGGAGCCCGAGAAGGTCCCGCCGAGGCGATGGCGGTGCATGCCGCGGACTTCCTGGCTCGGCTGGTGCGTGTAGCCCGCCAGCTCACCATTATCGAGGGGGAACCACAGGATCGGGTCGGGGTCGGTCTGGTAGGCGAGCTCGACCACGCCCTGCTTCGGAATGTGCTCGGATATCTGGCCGATGTCTTCGGACTGATATCGGCTGGTCTGCACCTGCGTCAGCTCGGCGATCGCCCGGCGCGAACGCGTGACATAGAGGAAAGATTGCCCGGCATCGACCGGTCGGATGCGGGCGCAGCCGAAAGTGCGCGAGCGACGGTTCTTGAAGGAGGACGGCGTCAGCGCCTCGTCGATGCCAGAGCCCGACAGGGCGCGGATGCCGCCGGAGGTGCCGATCAGCAGCGCGCCGTCGGAATCGGCGATCCACAATATGTCGTTGGCCTGGCCGCCGCCGGCCTGGACGAATTCCAGCGCGTCGTCGTCCTTCTGGCCGAGCGCGAAATTGTCGAAGTCGCCGGTGGCCGATGCATAGACGGAAAAGCGCCGGCTGAAGGCCAGGCGCTCCTCATAGAGCGAACCGGACTCGACATATTTGCCCGGCACGAAGGTCCCGAGCCGCCAGCGGGTGATCGGGTTGGTGTTCGGCAGGGCATGGCCGTAGATTACGATCTTCACCACGGTGGTGCTGGTGCGGCTGGTGATCTTGGCCCAGCGCCATACGCCGTCGGAGCCGAGCAGCCGGATGGCGCGGCCGACATCGGTGGCCTGGAACCCGGCGCCGCCGTTGATGCCGGCCGTGCCGGATGCGGTGAGATCGAACGGCGTCTGGTCGGAAGCCGCGACATGAAAGGCAAGCTCCGCGGCGATCGAATTGGTCGCATCGTCGCCGCCGCCGCCGCTGAACACCAGCTGATGGTATTCGAAGGCGGACTTGTTGGGGAAATCGTAGAAGCGCGTCTCGCCATTACCCCAGCCGAGCTCGCCGGTACGGGTATCGAGCGTGGTCCAGGAAACGCCGTCATTCGATCCCTGGACCTCCCAAGCGGTGAAGAAGTCGTAAGCCTGGGTCGCCTTGCTCGAGGCGGTCAGCCAGTAGGCGTCAACGACCCGTTGCGCGCCGCCGGCGGTGCGGTAGCGGATTAAGCCGTCGCCGCCGCCAGACAAGATGAGATGCTGGGTCTTGTCACGGTCGAACATCTTGAAGTCGTCGGCGCTTGCCGCGGTAGCGGAGACGGTGCCGGCTGGCGTCGTGTTCGAGGTCATCTTGGGCGTCAGGTGGCCGGTGTCGGAAGGCGCCAGCGTCGTGGCGGTATCGTTGATGTCGTCATAGGGACCGTCGAGGAACTCGAAGTCCTCGAGCGTCCACGCGGTGTGCGCGGTGCGGGTCAGCACCTTGGGCGGATAGTCGCGATGGGTGATCCACATCTGGTCGGCCGACTGCACATAGGCAAGCTCGAAGAGGTCGGCCTCCAGATAGGGCGAGGCGATCTCGACCGTGCCGACCCGCGCGCCATAGGCATAGACGCGGATATAGAGGTCGCCGAATTCCAGGCAGTAGGCCTGGTCGGAGGAAAAGATGAATGGAATGCCGCGCGTCTTCTTGGCCGAGTTCTTCACCTCGGCGACGAAATAGGTGCCGCCGCGGGCGCGGATGCCGCCATGCGGCAAGGTGACGAAATTCTCGCATTGGGCGAGCGCCGCCCGGTAGAGGTCAAGGGAAGCGCGGGAATGGAGCCTGGGCGAGATCTCGCCGCGGGTGAAGACGTCTTGGACCGGATAGAGCGCTGTCATTTACGAAAGCTCCTCAAATCGCCGCGCTGGGTTGCCCAGCCGCCGGTGTAGAGCCGGCCGCCGCGCTGGATGGCGTTGGCCGAAAAGGCGGCGTCGAGGGCGCGATCATAGGCGGCGCGGGCAATGTCGATCATGCCCGCCTTATGGGTCAGCGGATGCGCGACCTTGATGGCCAAAGCCGCCACCAGCACTTCGGTGAACAGCGCGTCCCAGTCGTTCGGATCGGTGAGGTTGGCGATGTAGCGGATCGTCAGCGGTCCCGGCTGGTCGGAATAGACCAGCCCCGCCTCCTGGCGCCAGGAAATCGGCACGCCGCCCGGCTCGCCGGTGTCGGTCAGCGGCAGCGGGCGGATGCAGTCGGCCGGCAGCTCGTAGGCATAGTTCAGCGTGCAGTCGCCGCTTCCTGAATCCGAGCCCGGCACCAAGGCCGAAAGGATGGCGAACACCCAGGCGTGTTTCGCCAGCTCGCCCTCGCGGGTGAGGTCGAAATGCAGGTTGAGCAGGCGGGCCGCCTTGACGTCCTGGTCAAGGCTGTCGATCGGCGCCTCGTCAAGGACTGCCAAAGCCATGTTGGCGATGTCGAGCGGGGTGATGGCCATGGGTCAGCGCCTCGTCCGGCTTGGTCGAGCAAAAGTCATGGGAACTCCGGGCATGAAAAAAGCCGCGACTGGCGGCTTGGATTGCGTGCGGAATGTCAGCGTGTCGGCGCTTTACGGCGTCCTGCCCGGGCGGAGCCAGGAACGCTGACGCCTCAGGCGCCAGCGAATTCCCCTACCTTTGCGGCAGCTCGGCCGAAGCCAGTCAGGACCCTAGAAATGATAGTTGATACCGATGCGGACGGTGTCGAAGTCGATGCGGTCAGTCGACGGATCCGGCGGATTGCTGGTCGAGAAGGACGGCCGGCCAAGGTCGACATGCAAATATTCGGCCTTGAACGAAACCTGCTGATTCATCGCCCATTCTACGCCGGCGCCAGCGGTCCAGCCCCAACGTGTGTCGCTGAAATCGCAAGTCGGACTAGCACCGCATGCGCCGAGATCGGCCGATCCCTTCACGTGACCGACTGCAAGGCCACCGGTGGCGTAGGGAAGAAAATTCTCGAAGGCATAGCCGACGCGAGCGCGGCCGGTGCCGAACCAGTCGACCTTGGCCGTGCACCCTTGGCCTGGGACGCCGCACGGGGGCACGAAGGGAATCTCTAGTACGCTGCCGTTCATATCGGCGTAGCTGATATCGGCTTCCGCACCGAAAACAAACTGACCCTGCTGCCAGTTGTAGCCGGCAGTCAACCCGCCAACAAAGCCGTTGGAATCGAAGTCGACCGAGCTACCAGAGTAGTGATAGCTGTCGGACTTCCAGCCGTAGCCGGCGACGCCGCCGAGATAGGCACCCGACCAGTTGATGCTTTCCGCCGGAGCGCCCGCCACCGCATCGGCGGCCATTGCGGACCCGGTCAACAAAGCCAGCAAACCGGCAAACAAGAAGGAAAGTGAGCGCATCGAAACCCCAAAGTGAAACCCGACTCCCAACCTATCAGCGGCCACCGAGCGTTGATGTGTTTTTTGCGCAACACAACCGAATTTTTGCAGTCAGAGGTTGCTGTCGGCACATCGGTAATCGTTCGAGAACTATCGTTGCTGTGAGCGCTGACCAAGCGGAGCCAGCTTGGCGGAGCATTGCCTCCCCGCCAAGCGGTCGAAAGGTCGTTACGCCTCCGTCGTCTTCAGCGCGATGAAGCTCATGTTCTTCACGCTGGAGGCGGTGCGGTCCCAGTTCGCCGCCAGGGCCAGCTCGGCGTCGGTGGCGAACTCGCCGGCGGTCGAGGCGTCGAGAAAGCGCGTGCCCGGGACATGCGCCACGAAATGCCGGCGACCCACCATTTCAGTGACGCCGCCGCCATGACCCTGGCGCGGCTTGCGATCGAACTCTAGCGGACCGCCTTCAGAGTTCACCGGCAGCTCGTTCCACAGGATCGCCTTGTCCTTGAACATGAACGCCGTGTAGACGCCGGCCGCGACCGGGATGTCGTCGTCGACCACGCAGCGCAGGCCCATGTAATAGGGGATCAGCGGCCTGCCCTGCTCGGAGGACGGCACATAGTCGATGAGGTCGGCGAGCTTGAGGGCCTTCATCTGCTTGGAATGCATCCAGATGGTGCGGAACTTATCGGCGCGGTCGCCCATGAGGTACGCCGCCTCGATGATGTCGGTGTCGACGATCGAGGCGCCGGTGGTGCGCACCAAGTCGCCGCCGTCATTGGCGACGTTGTCGGCGAGCACGCCCTTCAGGATGCCGAGCAGGGTCAGCTTGTTGGCGCGCTGCCAGTATTCGGTCTGGCGGCGCACGATCAGCTTCTGCGGGTCGTCGCCGGCAAGGATTGCGGTCAGGTCCGGAACGCCCCAGGCCTGGGCTCGCACGTTGCGGGCGGCGACCTCGCGGCGCGAGCCGATCTTCTTCATCTCGATCGAGTCGGCCGGATCGTCATTGACCGGCTCCGACGGATCGTTGCCGAGATCCTTCCAGCCGGGCATGTCGACGGAGCGGCCGCCCATCGAGAGTTTCGAGGAAATGGCCGGGTCGGAGAACAGGATCCCGGCCTGGTAGATTTCGAGCGACTGGACGTGCTCCTCGAACGAGTATTGGGCATAGACGGACGGAACGATCGCGTCCGCGATGCGGGTATAGGCGTCTGCCATTCTTTCTTTCCTTCAGGTTTGATGAGGCGGTTTCAGAGAGGGTTGCTGGGCATCCAGAGGTCCGGATTTTCGCCCGCGTCCCGGGCCAGCCGCCGGGCGCGTTGAGGGTCGATTTTGACAAGGGCGGAGATCGCCGAAATGTTGCGCTCGCCGGCGGCATTGCGCCGGAAGGGATTTTGCCCCCTGGGCGCTCCGTCGGCGTCGATCGTGTCTTCGCGGAACATCGCCTCGCCGATGGCGTGGAAGGCCCGGGCGATCTGCGGATCGGTCAGCGCGCCGTCGGGCAGAAGGATGCCCTTCTGCTTGTAGGCGCTGACCAGCCCCAGCTTCTTCATCGCCCGGTTGGCGACCTCCAGCTTCTGGCGGAAGCCGTCGCTGTCGGTCGGTCCCCAGTCACGCACCAGCTCGTCGTGGGTGGCTTCGACCGAGCGGGAAAGTGCTGCCTGCTGGGCAGCGGCCTGCTCGGCCATGTAGCCGACGAAGCGGTCGTGATAGGCCTGCGCGATCCTCGGGCTGGCGCCCGCTTCGACCGCCCAGGCCTTCGAGGCATTGGCGAGTTCGTCCGAATAGGCGAAGTTTTCCGGCAGGTTGTCGGGCCGCCGGTATTCGACCTTCTCGGCCGAGGTCAGCGGACGCATCGCGTCCGGCAGTCTGGAATGGAACCTGTCCCATTCCTCCTTCGGCGCGTCCTTTGCCGGAACGCGCAGGCTTTCGCCCTGCTGGCGCTCCAGTTCCGCATAGGATGTGAAAACCCGATCGAGGCTTTCGGCCTTGTTCCAGCCCTTGGCTTCAGCGAGCTTGCGGTTGCCTTCGGAAAGACCGTCAAAAAACCAACTTCTGCCGACCGCCGGGGCGGACCCGTTGTCCCCGTGGGCCGGAGGCGTCGCCAGGTTGCCCGCCGGCCGCGAAGCCACGGACCCGGCCTCTGCCAGATCTGTCATGAGTTAAATTCCTTTGTTCAGAGTTCCAGAAGGGAGCGCCGGCGCTGAAGCTGCCAATCTTCCCACAGGTGGGGGAGATGGCCGGCAGGCCAGAGGGGGGCGCGAAGGAACGCGACGTCGCGTTTGTTTGCATGAATTCAGATACGGTCAACGGCAAGGTCGGCGGGACAGCGCCCCTCTCTGCCCTACCGGGCATCTCCCCCACGAGGGGGGAGATCAGCAGTTCGTGCGCCTACGCGTTATCCCCCCAGTTCTCCCACAGCAGCGTGATCGTCCCCGTCACCGCGATCGTGCCGTCGGCGTCGATGTCGGTGCCGGTGGCAAACGCCAGGTTGAGATAGAGGTCGACCGGCGTCGTTGTCCCGTCGAGCGTCGCGGCGGCGGCGATGTCGGCGGTGGAGGCCGTGGAGACCGCGGTGCCCACGCCGTCCAGCGTGCGGGCGGTGGATGCCAGCACATTGACCATGGTGCCGGAAAGCGTGGCGCTGGACGCGGCCGCTGAGCCCAGCGACCAGGTCAAAGCCGCATTGTCGTTGATGGTCGAGGCGCGGGCAGTGAGCACCGCAAACTGCAGCCTCGCCGTGCCGCCCTTGATGCGCACCTTGCCGTCGGCGAAGTCGAAGATCTTCTGGCTCGCATAGGCCAGCGCATCGGCGACCGGCACCTGCAAGCCGGCGAAGCTGAAGACGGTGCGGTAAGCTCCGCCCTGCCCGCTGGTCGCGGCCTTCAGGCCGAGCTTCGGCGGCGCAAGGCCGGCCTCGCGGGCGACGGCGCGCGCAAGGGTGCGGGGTAGTCCTCGGGTCATCTCATTTCTCCATTCTTGGGGGTGAGGCGTGGTCCGCGCAGCGGACGGAAAGCCAATTGCTTGGCTTTCCGAACACGGAGGGCGAACGCCGATTGGGCATCCTGCGCAGACTCTGGACGCACTCTTGAATTGTGTGTATCAATACACAACATGAAGAGTGCCGACGTCATCGATAGATTACAGGCTGACGGCTGGTTCGAGGTGGCTCGCAAGGGCAGTCACGCCCAGTTCAAGCACCGCACCAAACCGGGCCGCGTGACGGTGCCGCACCCCAAGCGCGACATTCCGGTCAGCACATTGAAATCCATCGAGAAACAGTCTGGCCTGAAGCTGAGGTAGAAATATGCGACACTATATCGGCCTGATCCACAAGGACGCCGACAGCGATTTCGGCGTCTCGTTCCCTGATTTCCCCGGCGTGATCACGGCTGGAACAAGCCTCGACGAGGCCCGCATGCTGGCCGAGGAGGCGCTTGCCTTCCATGTCGATGGCCTTGTCGAGGATGGCCAGGCCATTCCCGAGCCGTCATCCCTCGAGGATGTGATGATCGATAAGGACAATCGCACGGGTGTCGCCATCCTAGTCACGCTCAAGACCGAGGAGGCTAGGGTGGTGCGTGTCAATGTTACGATTCCCGAGGATGTGCTCAGCGAAATCGACCGCTATGCCGAGCGCCACGGCTACAGCCGCTCCGGGTTTTTGACCGCCGCGGCCAAGCAGGCGATGCGGAACGAAGCCGCGTAGCAGCCTCGCAATCTGATTCAGAGAGCGTCGCTATCTTACTGTTGGCCATTAACATTTCCGGTTTGGAAACCATGAACTTCAACAGCCGGGAAACCGTGACTCACTTCGTGAGCGGGTGCCGCCGCCGTTCCGCCGCAATGCGACCGCAGTTCAGCTTCGTTCGCCCCTGTCGTCAGTCCCGGGGCTTCAGAGGAGTTCTAGAGATGATCATCAAGAAGGCTATTCTGGCGGTGCTCATGACCGCGGCGCTTGCCGGATGCGAGACGCAGACCGAGGGTCAGCAGCGGGCCACCACCGGCGCGTTGATCGGCGGCGCCGGCGGCGCGCTGGTCGGCCAGGCGATCGGCGGCAACACCAAGAGCACCGTCATCGGTGCGGCGAGCGGCGCGCTGCTCGGCGCCGTCGTCGGCTCGGCCACGACGCCGCAGCGCCGCGGCGAGCAGCTCTGCCGCTACCAGGACCGCTACGGCCGCATCTACACCGCGCCCTGCGACGACCGGTACTACAACGGCGATTATTGATCGCGTCGGCTTTACCTTCTCCCCGTTTCACGGGGAGAAGGTGCCCCAAAGGGCGGGGCAGCGCCGGCGCCTGAGATGCTGGCGCTATCGAGCGCTGAAACGGCGAAGCGAAGGCGAATCTAAGGGCCATCAGCTCGCAGGCTGGCTTTGCCTGCGGCGGCCGCGAACAAAATCCACAATCAGCCAGATCAACTGAGCAACCATATAGACGGAGCTGTGGGACCAATCCGGCGCCCCGTTAGCCGAGTAGCCGTAAGCGGACGCGACCACGGCGAGTGCCCCGCAAATGATATGCACCAGCAATAGGCGCAGCACGCCACCGTTCCAACTCTTTGTAACCCATAGCAATAATCGGCTCAGCAAAAACGTCGGAACGAGCGCCCCGAGCAGCATCGCGGCAGACCCTGCACCCATATAATCCCCCTTTGTCCAAGTGCGGATAGCTTCGAAAGTTCTAAGAGGCCAGCGAATACCTTTCTTCTGCCTATTCAGATTTTACGCCCTTTAGCAACTCTCGCTTGCATTCAGTCACCGTACCTGCATTTTTAGTTGTACGCAACCTCACGGTTTGTGGGTGAACATGATTATGTGTGATCTATCACGGTCTGCTGGTGGGTTGCGCTTGGTGCCTCGTGCATGCCACCCCCGGGGTTCAAGCCTACACGCGCACTGGTGTTCCGGGCGGCAGTCCCTTCACCTTGGCGATGATTTGGCCCATGATGTGCCAATAGACATCCAAGTCCGACAACTCGAAATTGTCGATCGTGTCCTCACCTCCTAGAAACAGCGGTTTCTTGTAACCTACGCATTGTTGGTAATTCGGTTCGGCCCCACCGCTCTCACGCCATGCTGCGTATCCGTCGGGGACCAAGGCGGCACCGTCCTCCTCCACGAGCTCGACGTCGTGGAAAGTCTTGATATTGGACGGTATCTGCAAAGCTTCCGCCGTATGCGGTTCGAACATCAAAACGCCTGGCTCGCCCTGCTCAAGCCTTCCGGTGTCGACCGCAAAGGCCGAGCCTTGCCAGTCATAGCCAAAGCAAGTTATTCGACCGGAGAATTCGGGGAAGCCCAACAATACTCTTGCGTTCCATCGCGCGACGTCCTGCGCCCGCATTATTCGATACAAGCCATGACGGAACGTCGCGCCGCCGAAGGTCGCGAGCAACTCATTCAGCCCGGCCACCTTTGTTTCCAGCGAAGAATTACCAGAATCCGCCGGGACCCTGCTATCTACCTCGAAGTTTTTTTGGAATATCTCGAACATCACGATCTCCAATAGTTACCTTGTTGATTTTAGTTCCCTTTGGCAGATTCTTAATCAAGTTATTGATTTGAGACCCGAGACTTGTGTTAACGCTGGCGTCAAGCAGAGCCATATTGTCGATTGTATCTGAACCTCCAAGCTGCAAATCGACTCGGTGGTCCACATGGCTGCCGGCAAGAACCTCGTTGCCAGCGGCTATAAACCTCCTCGCGCCGATCCAAACAGCCGCACAGCACGGCTAACCACAGTGTCGGCTTCGGTCAATATCTTAACTTTGAGATCCGCCGCAGCCCGTTGCGCGGCATCCCACTCAGGCATGTAGTAGAGATGGAGATCGTGGCCGGCAGTAGATTCATCGACGCCGGCGATAGTACCTCCGGCCTCGACCTCTGGAGGCGCTGTGATGCTCTCGGAAGCTGAAGGAGCCGGGGCCTCCAGCGCTGCATTGGACGGGACCTCGGTTTGGCCACCAGTGAGCCTTGCCACGACCCGGCTGCCGACAGCACTAATCCCCTCGGCGAGCGCATTTCCACCGGCACCCAAAATCGCGCCGGAGCCCATTTCCCGCACGATGTCCCGCCCGTTGAGCGCGGCGTCGACGCCACTGAGCATGGCGCCGTCGGCGGCTGCGGTCGCGCTTCGCGCGAACAGGCCCGGCACGCCCTTGAGAGCCTCAGCTCCGAATCTTCCGGTGAAGGTAAGGCCGGCGCTCTGAAGACCATGGCCGGTGACGAAAGCGCCGAGCAGGTTTGCGCCTATGGCAGCCGATCCGGCACGGTCCTCGGCGTCTTCGGTTTCGGCTTGCTCGGCCGCCAGCAGCTCGTCATAGCTCTTGTCGGAGAAAAGCCAGTTCATCCCGGCAGCGAACTTGTCGGCCTGTTCGAAAGTTGCGCCGTTGGCCATCAGCCTGACGACGTCGTTCGTGGCGGCGAACGGCTTTTGCCACCATGGGCCGGCGTCGAACCGCGCGCGTGCCGGATGAGCAGCCATGTTGATCAGATCGGACTGGAGGTTCTTTGCCTGGGCTTCCAGTTCCGCCGGCGTGATCTTCGGATCATCCGCCGCGTTTTGGCGGAGGCGAGCCAGAGCGGATTGGAAAACCTGTCCGGCCAATGCGACGCGCGCCTCGGGGTCGCGCACCGCCTTCAGAATGTCGCTCAGTTCGATGTTGCGCTGCTGCAGCGGCACGCTGTCATCGACATATCTGGCGCCAAGGCTGTCCGAGAATTCCTGCGGAACGGCCAATACTGTGCTGAAACCCAGATGCTGCTGGGCAGCCCTGGCCCAGTTGACGGCCGCCTGAAATTCCTCAGGCGTCTTGACCTTGCTCCAGTCCGGAGCGTCGCCGCGAAACAATTGACTGACGTAAGCGACAGGATCGGCTTCGCGGGCGGCCATGATCAGCTGGGCGGCGCCGGCCTTTATCTCGTAGCGTTTGCGCTGTTCCGGCGAACCGCTTGGTCCAGGTTCGGAATCGCGAAGCTCTGCATGGATCGCCTGGTTCGGCGCCGCATGCATGTCGGAGTAGGCTTTGGCGACACCGGCTTTGATCCGGAATTGTTCGAAACGTTCTGGCCCCAGGTCGGCGCCGTAGACCTTGACGAAGTCCTGCTCGGTCGGCTCTTCCTCGGGGTATCTGCCGGTGATGGCGATGACCGCCGGGGCGTTCTGCTCGGCAAGCATGACCCTCGCATTCGCTCTGACCATCTGAGCCGCGGTGGCGTTGTTCGCCTGAGCCTTCAGCGCGCCGATGTCGCCCGGCTTCAGGTAGGTGACGGCGTCGAGAGGAATGGTTGCTGGGTCATTCCGCGACGGCCGTTCGCCGAACGCCTGTGCGACCATTTCATCCGGCGTTTTTTGGCTGTTTCCTTCCGTTGTTTCGTTCCGAGCACCGCCAGCAAGCTGCGAACGCACCGTCTCGCCCATGCCGTCACTCGCGACCTTCCCCGCGCTGAGCATCTCAGCGGCGCGGGTCTTGCGCGATGAGCGCCTGCATCCGCTGCTTCGCCGTGCTGGCGCGCCAGGCGGCTTCGGCCTGCAGCCTGATCTGCGGATCGAGATCCATCTTAGCGATGAGATCGAGGCCGCGCTGGCGCGAGGCATCGAAAGCGGCGGTATCGTTCGGGTCGCTCCGCGCGATGTTGTTGAGCTCGGCGGAGTGAACCTCCGCCGCCTGATCCTGCTCATATTGCTTGCGGCGCTGATTTTGCTGCAGCGCCATTCGGTGGGAGCCCGCCTCGCGCAGCGCTTCCTTGCGGCTGGCAATGCTGGCGCGCAGCTCGGGCGGCACCTGTTTCAGGAAATTGCCGAACAGCGTATCGAACAGGCCGGTCTTCACCACCTGGCCGGTGTACGGATCGACCTGGCCATACATGGCTTCGTGCAGGCCGGCGCCGTCGGCGGGCGCATTGGCCACCGCATCGGCCTCGGCCTTGGCGAGTTCGCCGTTCAGCCGGCGCGCGGCGATCTCGGTGTCGAAGGCCTGCTGTTGCGCCTTGCGCTGCTCGTAGCGCTCGGCGGCGGCCTGCCATCGGTCGCCGAATTGCTGCATCGCTTCGCCCACAGGCGAAGAGCCCGGATATTGCACCGCGTTGCCGGTATCGAGCCGGCGCTCGCCTACAAAAAGAGGGATGATGTGGACCATTGGCTGTTTCCTGCCCGGCGGTTTTGAAGGGAGTGCGCGCGGCGACGGGCCGCCAGGGACGGCGGCCGGTTCGGCGGTGCGGGTGGTGAGTTTCGGGTGGAGCTCGGATGGCGGAGGGATCGCGACGTGGTTCGTGCGACTGGGCTGGCGTTGACGCGACCGCGGCGTGGCAGATCACGGCACGGCCGGTGGGGCACGCCCCCCTCGGTCCTGCCGGACATCTCCCCCGCAAGGAGGGAGATTGGCTGCATGCATGCTTTCGCCAATCACCAACGCTGCAGAATTGGCGGTGGGAGCGAAGCTGCTGATCTCCCCCCTCGTGGGGGAGATTGGCAGTTTCAGCGCCTCATCTCTCCTCGGCCCGCGCCGCCTTTTCGAGTGCGGCGAGCTCGCCATCTTCCAGCGTCAGAAAACCCATGATGTGCTGCACCACTTCGGCGCGCGCGTTGCTCAGCGCGCTGTGCAGCTCGAAGCCTTCGGGCGTTTTGGTGCGCGCCAGCCAGTCGCCGTAGGACGGGCGGCGGTAATAGCCGGTGGTGGCGGTGAGGTCGGCGAGCACCATCTCGCCGTCCTCGCCGGAAAAGGCGCGGCGATAGGCTTTGGTCAGGGCCTCGCGCGCGGCCAAGGGGCCGCCGGCGTCGGATGGGCGGGCAAAGCGTTTGCGGCTCATGCGCCACCATTGGCGGCGCCGGCAGGCATCGCGCCTTGAGCAGCGGCAGGAGCACCAGCCGCGCCACCGGCAGCCGCGCCGCCTTGGCCGCCCTGCATCATCGCCTGCAGGCTGTCGAGCAGGCCGCTGTCGCGCGCTTGCACTGCCGCCGGAACGGCGTCCTTCGCCACCTTGCCGGCGGTGGCGATCGCGGCCATGCCGGCCTGCGCTTGTTGCGCTTGCGCCCTGGCTCCACGCAGGCCCTCGACCTCGTCCTTGCGTCGAAAGATGCGCTGCGGGCTGCGGCCGGCGCTCTGCACGACGCGGAGCGCCTCGTCGCCGTCGATATTGTCCATAATGCCGGGATCGAACTGCGCCATCTGCATGGCGGTCGTCACCACCTGAATGGTGTCGCGGGCTTCGGCCGAGCGGCGCAGCACGTCGAGCGGGCCGGTGAAGGTCGGCCGCACCGTCTTGCCGGCAAGACTCTCCGGCGGCGCGAAGCGGCTGTCCTCGTCATAGAGGCCCTTGTCTTCCAGGATCGAAAGCTCGCGGTCGAGATTTGCGGCAAAGCCGGCCTGGATGATCGAACCCGACGGCCCGAGCAGCGCGCCCTTCTCTTCCTGGCGGATCAGCGCCTCGGTGGCGGTCATCTGCGGGTTCTGCACCAGCGTCTGGAACAGGTTGACGAACATCATGTCGCGGATTTCCTCCGCGCGGCTCGCCGCATAGTCGAAGGCATAGCTTGGGTTCTGGCCGGTCGCGATCGGCTGGATCAGCGGTCGTCCATTGTCGTCGATCAGGCCCGGATAATTTTCGCCGGGATTGAGCACCGGCACATAGTCGAGCCTGGCCTTGGACGCCGTCGGCGGATCGGTGATCTGCTGCAGAGCGCGAAGCCCGGAGCGGCGCACCGCGTTTTCCTCGCGCACCGTGGTCAGCGCCTCGATGGCCGGCGAGATGCCGTAGGCGTCGCCCTCGTAGCGGCGCCAGTTGAAGGTCGAGACCGGGAAGGTGCGGAAGCCCGACTCGCGCACGATCTCCTCCTCGTCCTCGATCACGTGGTAGGAGGCAAACGCCGCGTCGAGATATTGGTAGGAGCCGCCGGAGCGATACATGCGCCGCTCGTCGCGCGGCTGAACGCACTGGATCAGCGAGACCTTCTCCTCGCATTTGGCGGGGTCGTCGACCAGAGCCTTGATGCGCGCGGGCAGTTTCTCGTAGCCGAGCAGCTGCGCCGCCTGGCGCGCCGTGCGCTCGTAGCGGCGATGAAAGGTGTCGACCTGGCCCCAGCGGTTTCGGCTGAGATAACCCTCGACCACGGGAATGGAGGCATAGCGGATCAGCGTGCCGCCGAAGGCTTCCTCCGCATAGAGAT